>NZ_CAJCKS010000020.1:0-46970 GCF_903970985.1 Pantoea sp. ME81
ATTGAGGGCATCGAAAAGAGCTTCGACAAGTGGCTGACTGGCGCGCCAGGCGAGCGTACGGTGCGTAAAGACCGCTACGGTCGCGTGATTGAAGATATCTCCTCTGTGGACAGCCGCGCGGCGCACAACCTGACGCTCAGCATCGACGAGCGTTTGCAGGCGCTGGTGTACCGCGAGCTGAACAATGCCGTGGCGTTCAACAAAGCGGAGTCGGGCACTGCCGTTTTGGTGGATGTGAACACCGGTGAAGTGCTGGCAATGGCCAACAGCCCGGCTTACAACCCGAACAATCTCTCCAACACGCCTAAAGATGTGATGCGCAACCGTGCCATTACCGACATCTTCGAGCCAGGTTCCACTGTCAAACCGATGGTGGTGATGACCGCGCTGCAACGTGGCGTGGTGAAAGAGAACAGCGTACTGAATACCGTGCCGTACCGCGTCAATGGTCATGAGATCAAGGACGTGGCGCGCTACAACGAATTGACCCTTACCGGGGTTTTACAGAAGTCGAGTAACGTCGGGGTTTCACGTTTGGCGTTAGCGATGCCCTCCTCAGCACTCGTAGATACTTACGCGCGCTTTGGACTGGGTAAACCGACCAATTTGGGGCTGGTCGGGGAAAGTAGTGGCTTATACCCTCAAAAACAACGGTGGTCTGACATAGAGAGGGCCACCTTCTCTTTCGGCTACGGGCTAATGGTAACACCGTTACAGTTAGCGCGAGTCTACGCAACCATTGGCAGCTACGGCATCAACCGCCCGCTGTCGATCACCAAAGTTGACCCGCCAGTGGCGGGTGAACGCGTTTTCCAGGAAGACCTGGTGAAAACGGTGATGCACATGATGGAAAGCGTTGCGCTGCCTGGCGGCGGTGGGGTTAAAGCCGCCATCAAGGGTTATCGCATCGCGATTAAAACCGGTACTGCGAAAAAAGTGGGACCGGATGGACGCTACGTCAATAAATACATTGCTTACACGGCAGGTGTTGCACCTGCCAGTCGCCCTCGTTTTGCGCTGGTGGTGGTGATCAACGATCCCCAGGCCGGTAAATATTATGGTGGTGCGGTTTCTGCACCGGTGTTTGGCGCCATCATGGGCGGTGTATTACGCACCATGAACATTGAACCGGATGCGCTGCCGACAATTGATAAAGACGAGTTGGTGAAGAACAGAAGTGAGGAATCAAGTGACCGATCGTAACCTGCGCGATTTACTGGCCCCGTGGGTGCCGGGTGCGCCGGCGCGTCCACTCCGTGACATGACACTAGACAGCCGCTCAGCGGCTGCTGGCGATCTGTTTATCGCCGTGGCGGGCCATCATGCTGATGGACGTCGTTTTATTCCGCAGGCTATTGCTCAAGGCGTGGCGGCAGTGATTGCCGAAGCCGAGGGCGAAGCCAGCGATGGAGATATCCGCGAGATGCACGGCGTCCCGGTTATCTACCTGGCGCAGTTGCAGCAGCGTCTCTCTGCACTGGCCGGGCGCTTTTATCAGCAGCCTGCTGAAAAACTTAAATTAATCGGTGTCACCGGCACCAACGGAAAAACCACCACCACGCAGTTGATGGCGCAGTGGGCCAATCTGCTGGGTGAAACCGGTGCCGTAATGGGCACGGTGGGTAATGGCTTATATGGCCAATTGGTGGCCACCGAAAACACCACCGGTTCCGCGGTAGATGTTCAACATGTATTAAATGATCTGGTGGAGCAGGGTGCCACGCTGGCCGCGATGGAAGTTTCTTCTCACGGCCTGGTGCAGCATCGCGTGGCGGCATTGCCCTTCGCGGCTGCCGTGTTCACGAATCTGAGCCGCGATCATCTGGATTATCACGGTGATATGCAGGGTTACGAAGCCGCCAAATGGCTGCTGTTCTCTGAGCATCAGGTTAGCGAAGCCATTATCAACGCTGATGACGAGGTTGGACGTCGCTGGCTGGAGAAACTGCCGGATGCCGTTGCTGTCACCATGGCTAACAATCTGCAGCCGGGCTGTCGTGGACGCTGGTTGAAAGCCACTGCGGTGAATTATCACGATGGCGGTGCGCATATCCAGTTCAGCTCCAGCTGGGGCGACGGGGAATTTGATAGCCGTCTGATGGGCGCATTCAATGTCAGCAATCTGCTGCTGGCGCTGGCCACCTTGCTGACACTCGATTATCCGCTGGAGGCGCTGGTATCAAGCGCTGCTCAGCTGCAACCGGTATGTGGCCGTATGGAAGTGTTCACGGCGCCAGAAAAACCCACAGTGGTGGTGGATTATGCTCACACCCCCGATGCGCTGGAAAAAGCGTTGGAAGCTGCCCGCCTGCACTGCAAAGGCAAACTGTGGTGCGTGTTTGGCTGCGGCGGCGATCGTGACAAAGGCAAACGTCCGTTGATGGGCGCGATTGCCGAACAGTTCTCTGACATCGTGGTCATCACCGATGACAATCCGCGCAGCGAAGAACCTGCCGCGATTGTGAATGACATTCTGACTGGCTTGCTTGATCCCGGTCGCGCCCGCGTGGTCGCGGGACGTGCGCAAGCGGTCACTAACGCCGTGATGCAGGCCAATGTCGATGACATTGTGCTGGTGGCTGGTAAAGGCCATGAAGATTATCAAATCATTGGTAACCGTCGTTTGGATTACTCCGATCGCGACACCGTCGCCCGTTTACTGGGGGTGATGGCATGATCCCGGTTTCTTTGAAAACATTGGCTGAAATCAGTGGTGGTCAACTGCACGGCGCTGATTTGACGCTGAATGATGTGACCAGCGACACGCGTAAAGTGGCTGATGGCAGCCTGTTTGTCGCACTGGTGGGTGAGCGTTTCGATGCACACGACTTTGCCAGCGATGCTATTGCTAACGGTGCCAAAGCGCTGCTGGTGAGTAAGCACTTGCCTTTAGATGTGCCGCAAGTGGTGGTGGCAGATACCCGCATTGCCTTTGGTCAGCTCGGCGCCTGGGTGCGCCAGCAGTCGAAGGCGCGCGTGGTTGCGCTGACCGGTTCATCCGGTAAAACCTCTGTCAAAGAGATGACAGCAGCAATTCTGCGCCAGTGCGGTGAAACTCTGTATACCGCTGGCAATCTGAACAACGACTTCGGCGTGCCGATGACGCTGCTGCGTTTGACTCCAGAACACGAGTACGCGGTGATTGAGCTGGGTGCCAATCATCAGGGCGAGATTGCTTACACCACCGATTTAGTGCGTCCCGAAACGGCGCTGGTGAATAATCTCGCTGCAGCGCATCTGGAAGGCTTTGGTTCACTGGCCGGTGTAGCGAAAGCCAAAGGCGAAATTTTTGGGGGATTGCCAGTACACGGCACCGCCATCGTCAATGCTGAAAGCAACGACCTCGCTAACTGGCAGTCGCAGTTTGTCGATAAGACCCTGTGGCGCTTCTCGCCACAGCCGATGGCAGATGCAGAATTCCGTGCCAGCGAGATCGTGCTACGCGCCGATGCCACGCTGTTTACCTTGCATACGCCGCGCGGAGACATTGCTGTTGCGCTTCCGCTGCCTGGTCGCCACAACATCGCGAACGCGCTTGCTGCTGCTGCGCTGGCACTGTCCGTTGATGCCTCGCTAAGCGCGATCCAAACCGGTTTGAAAACACTGCAGCCCGTACCGGGGCGTCTGTTCCCGATTCGTCTGGCAGACAATCAACTGCTGCTGGATGACAGCTATAACGCCAACGTCGGTTCGATGACAGCAGCCGCACAGGTGCTGGGCGATATGCCGGGGTTCCGAGTGATGGTCGTCGGTGATATGGCCGAACTGGGCGATGAAGCGGAAGCTTGCCATCAGCAGGTGGGTGAAGCCGCCAGGGCAGCAGGTATTGATTGTGTTCTGAGTACCGGCACTTTGAGTCGGTTGATCGGTGAAAGCAGCGGTAAAGGCGAACATTTCGCCACCAAAGCCGAGCTGACTGTACGTTTACGCGCATTGCTGTCCCAACATCAGGACATCACTATTTTGGTTAAAGGCTCACGTAGCGCCGCCATGGAGCAGGTCGTCGAGAGCTTACAGGAGAAAGGAACATGCTAGTCTGGCTGGCCGAACATTTGGTCGCACTTTATTCCGGCTTTAACGTCTTCTCGTATTTGACGTTTCGCGCCATTGTCAGCCTGCTGACCGCTCTGTTCCTATCACTCTGGATGGGCCCGCGCCTGATCGCCTGGCTGCAGAAGCTGCAGATTGGCCAGGTGGTGCGTAACGACGGTCCGGAATCGCACTTCAGTAAGCGCGGTACGCCAACCATGGGCGGCATCATGATCCTCACCTCCATCACCGTCTCGGTGTTGATGTGGGCGTATCCATCCAACCCTTATGTGTGGTGCGTGCTGGCGGTGCTGATTGGTTTCGGCATTATCGGTTTCGTCGATGACTATCGCAAAGTGGTGCGCAAAGACACCAAAGGTCTGATTGCCCGCTGGAAATACTTCTGGATGTCGGTGATTTCCCTTGGCGTGGCTTTTGCGCTTTACGCTGCGGGCAAAGGCACACCGGCCACTCAGTTGGTGGTGCCGTTCTTTAAAGACATCATGCCGCAGCTGGGATTGTTCTATGTGCTGCTGGCTTACTTTGTGATTGTCGGCACCGGTAATGCGGTCAACCTGACTGATGGTCTGGATGGCCTGGCGATTATGCCAACCGTCTTCGTGGCAGCAGGCTTTGCTCTGGTGGCATGGGCGACCGGTAACGTGAAGTTTGCTGAGTATCTGCATATTCCGTATCTGCGCCATGCGGGTGAGTTGGTGATTGTCTGTACCGCGATTGTCGGTGCCGGTCTTGGCTTCCTGTGGTTCAACACCTACCCGGCTCAGGTCTTTATGGGCGATGTGGGTTCACTGGCACTGGGTGGCGCGTTAGGCACCATCGCCGTGCTGCTGCGTCAGGAGTTTTTGCTGGTGATCATGGGCGGCGTGTTTGTGGTTGAAACACTGTCGGTGATTCTGCAGGTGGGATCGTTCAAGCTGCGCGGCCAACGCATTTTCCGCATGGCGCCGATTCACCACCACTATGAATTGAAGGGCTGGCCGGAGCCGCGTGTCATCGTGCGCTTCTGGATTATTTCACTGATGCTGGTGCTGATTGGCCTGGCAACGCTGAAGGTACGTTAATCATGGCTGACTATCGGGGCAGAAAAGTCGTCATCATCGGATTAGGCATCACTGGCCTGTCCTGTGTTGATTTCTTCCTCGCGCAGGGCGTGACGCCTCGCGTGATGGATACCCGTGTGTCTCCGCCTGGCCTCGACAAGTTGCCTGAGGCGGTTGAACGCTATGTAGGCGGTATCAACAGTGACTGGTTGCTGGCGTCGGACTTGATCGTTGCCAGCCCAGGCATCGCGCTTGCTCATCCTGCATTAAGTGAAGCCGCGGATGCCGGTATCGAAATCGTCGGTGATATCGAACTGTTCTGCCGTGAAGCTCAGGCTCCAATTGTCGCGATCACCGGCTCGAACGGTAAAAGCACTGTCACCACGCTGGTGGGTGAAATGGCGCGTGCGGCGGGTTGGCAGGTTGGCGTGGGTGGCAACATCGGTTTACCGGCGCTAACCCTGCTGAAATCTCCGGCACAGTTATATGTGCTGGAACTTTCCAGCTTCCAGTTAGAAACCACCTACAGCCTGCAAGCGGCGGCCGCCACCATTCTCAACGTAACGGAAGATCATATGGATCGCTATCCGTTGGGCATGCAGCAGTACCGTGCGGCGAAATTGCGCATTTATGAAAACGCCCGCGTCTGTGTGGTCAATGCCGATGATGGTATGACCATGCCGGTTCGCGGTGTTGATGCACGTTGTGTCAGTTTTGGCATTAATCTCGGTGATTATCACCTGACCCAGCAGCAGGGCAGCACCTGGCTGCGGGCGCAGGGTGAAAGGGTGCTCAATACTGATGAAATGACTCTGGTGGGCCAGCACAACTACACCAACGCACTGGCGGCCCTGGCACTGGCAGATGCGGTGAATATCCCGCGCGCTTCCAGTCTGAAAGCGTTAACGACTTTCACTGGCCTGGCGCACCGTTTCCAGCTGGTGCATGAAGCCAATGGCGTGCGCTGGATTAATGACTCCAAAGCCACTAACGTCGGCAGTACTGAGGCGGCACTCAATGGTTTGCAGGTGAAAGGCACCTTGTGGCTGTTGATGGGCGGTGATGGCAAATCCGCTGACTTCAGTGCACTGACGCGCTTTTTGCAGGGCGACAACGTGCGCATCTATTGCTTTGGTCGTGACGGCGATGCGCTCGCGGCGTTGCGCCCGGAGATCGCCACGCGCACAGAGACGATGCAGCAGGCCATGGAGCAGATTGCACCTCAGGCGAAGGCGGGCGATATGGTGCTGCTGTCACCGGCCTGCGCCAGCCTCGATCAGTTCCGTAATTTTGAACAGCGCGGTGATATTTTCGCGCAGCTGGCGAAGGAGTTGAGCTGATGCGCATTCCAGGTGCCGGTATTGCCAGCTTCCTCTCCGTGCGTTTACGCGATTGGGTGATGGGCGGCCGTGAAAATGATGATGCGCCAGTGGTGCTGTATGATCGTACGCTGCTGTGGCTGACCTTTGGTTTGGCGATTATCGGCTTTGTGATGGTGACTTCAGCGTCGATGCCGGTCGGCCAGCGTCTTAACGAAGACCCGTTCTACTTCGCTAAACGCGACGCTTTCTATATTGCCCTGGCGGTAGGCATGGCGCTGGTGACATTGCGCGTGCCAATGGATTTCTGGCAGCGCTACAGCAACGTGATGCTGATGGCGTCTGTGGCAATGCTGCTGATCGTCCTGGTGGTGGGTAGTTCGGTTAACGGTGCATCGCGCTGGATTGCCCTCGGCCCACTGCGTATTCAGCCGGCCGAATTGTCCAAGCTTTCCCTGTTTTGCTATCTCGCCAGCTATCTGGTGCGCAAAGTGGAAGAGGTGCGCAACAACTTCTGGGGCTTTTGTAAGCCGATGGGCGTGATGGTGGTGTTGGCCGTGTTACTTCTGGCGCAGCCCGATCTCGGAACTGTAGTTGTACTGTTTGTCACGACGCTAGCGATGTTGTTCCTCGCGGGTGCCAAAATGTGGCAGTTCCTGGCGATCATCGGCTCCGGTATTTTTGCCGTGGTGCTGCTGATTATCGCTGAACCCTATCGTATGCGCCGTGTGACTTCTTTCTGGAACCCATGGGAAGATCCTTTTGGCAGCGGCTACCAGCTGACCCAGTCGCTGATGGCCTTCGGTCGTGGTGAATTCTGGGGCCAGGGCCTCGGCAACTCGGTGCAAAAACTCGAGTATCTGCCGGAGGCACACACCGACTTTATCTTCTCCATCATTGGTGAAGAGTTGGGTTATGTCGGTGTGGTTTTGGCGCTGTTAATGGTATTCTTCGTCGCTTTTCGCGCGATGTCGATTGGTCGCCGTGCTCTGGAGATCGATCAGCGCTTTTCTGGCTTCCTCGCTTGCTCAATTGGCGTGTGGTTTAGCTTCCAGGCGCTGGTTAACGTCGGTGCGGCCGCAGGCATGCTGCCGACCAAAGGCCTGACACTGCCGCTGATCAGTTACGGTGGCTCAAGTCTGATCATCATGTCGACCGCCATCGTGTTTTTATTGCGCATTGATTATGAAACGCGTCTGGCAAAAGCGCAGGCGTTTACCCGAGGTGCTCGATGAGTAGCAAGCGGCTGATGGTGATGGCCGGCGGAACCGGCGGACATGTGTTCCCGGGTCTGGCGGTGGCACACCATCTGATCGAACAGGGCTGGCAGGTGCGCTGGCTCGGAACCGCTGACCGAATGGAAGCGGATTTGGTGCCGAAACATGGTATCGAAATTGAATTTATCCGTATTAGCGGTTTGCGCGGCAAAGGTGTTAAGGCGCAGTTACTGGCACCGGTACGCATCTTCAATGCATGGCGCCAGGCGCGTCGCATCATGAAGCGCTGGCAGCCGGACGTGGTGCTCGGCATGGGCGGATACGTTTCCGGTCCAGGTGGATTAGCCGCGTGGAGTTGCGGTATTCCTGTGGTGCTGCATGAGCAGAACGGTATTGCCGGGCTGACCAACAAGTGGCTGGCGAAAATTGCCACCAAAGTGATGCAGGCGTTTCCGGGTGCATTCCCGAAAGCCGATGTGGTTGGCAATCCCGTGCGTACCGATGTGTTGGCCCTGCCGCTGCCTGCTGATCGCCTGAGTGGACGCAGCGGTTCGATTCGTGTGCTGGTGGTCGGCGGAAGCCAGGGCGCACGCATTCTGAATCAGACGGTGCCGCAGGTGGCCGCAGAACTGGGTGATGCCATCACGATTTGGCATCAAAGCGGCAAAGGCGCGCTGGAGACGGTGCAACAGGCGTATCGCGATGCCGGACAGCCGCAGCACAAGGTCACCGAGTTTATCGATGATATGGCGGAAGCCTATGCCTGGGCGGATGTAGTGGTGTGTCGTTCGGGCGCATTGACGGTGAGCGAAGTGGCCGCCGCAGGTTTACCGGCGATCTTCGTGCCGTTTCAGCACAAAGACCGTCAGCAGTACTGGAATGCGTTGCCGCTGGAGCAAGCGGGCGCAGCCAAAATTTTCGAGCAGCCGCAATTTACCGCGACTGCAGTAGCGGACACGTTGCGCCATTGGGATCGCGCCACGCTGCTGGCGATGGCTGAGAAAGCCCGTCAGGTAGCGATTCCTGATGCAACCGATCGGGTTGCGCAGGAAGTGGCACGCGTCGCGAAGTAATTAATAGGTCGGTTTGACCGGCTGTACCTGAATGCAGGTACGAATGAGATCAACAGGTAATTGAGACAGATGAATACACAACAATTGGCAAAACTGCGTTCCATTGTGCCCGAGATGCGTCGCGTCCGGCACATTCACTTTGTCGGCATCGGTGGTGCTGGCATGGGCGGTATTGCCGAGGTGTTGGCGAACGAAGGTTATCACATCAGCGGGTCGGATCTGGCGCCTAACCCGGTGACCCAGCATCTGGCCTCATTGGGTGCGACCATTTATTTCAACCATCGCCCGGAAAACGTGACGGATGCGAGCGTGGTGGTGGTGTCGACTGCGGTGGCTCAGGACAATCCGGAGCTGGTAGCGGCACGCGAGCAGCGTATCCCGGTGATTCGCCGTGCAGAGATGCTGGCTGAGCTGATGCGCTTCCGTCATGGCATCGCGGTTGCCGGTACGCACGGCAAAACCACCACCACAGCGATGGTTACCAGTATTTATGCCGAAGGTGGCTTAGACCCAACTTTCGTCAATGGCGGCCTGGTGAAAGCAGCGGGCACACATGCGCGTTTGGGCACCAGCCGTTACCTGATTGCGGAAGCCGATGAGAGTGACGCGTCGTTCCTGCATCTGCAGCCGATGGTGGCGATTGTCACCAATATCGAAGCGGATCATATGGATACCTATCAGGGCGATTTCGAGAACCTGAAGCAGACGTTCATCAACTTCCTGCATAACCTGCCGTTCTACGGACGTGCGGTGATGTGCGTAGATGATGTGGTGATCCGCGATTTGATCCCACGCGTAGGCCGTCAGGTCACCACTTACGGTTTCAGTGATGACGCCGATGTGCGTATCGAAAACTATGAACAACGTGGCGCGCAGGGGCACTTTACCCTGATTCGTCAGGATAAGCCGGTGCTGAAAGTGACCCTGAATGCGCCGGGCCGTCACAATGCCTTAAATGCTGCTGCTGCGGTTGCAGTGGCGACAGAAGAAGGCATTGAAGATAACGCGATTCTGGCGGCACTGGAGAGCTTCCAGGGCACCGGGCGCCGCTTTGATGTGCTGGGCGAATTTGATACCGCAGCGGTCAATGGCAATCCAGGCAGCGCGATGCTGGTGGATGATTACGGTCATCACCCGACGGAAGTGGATGTCACCATCAAAGCCGCGCGTGCCGGCTGGCCAGAGAAAAAACTGGTGATGGTATTCCAGCCGCATCGTTATACGCGAACTCGTGATCTGTTCGATGACTTCGCTAACGTGCTGTCACAGGTTGATGTATTGCTGATGCTGGATGTTTATCCTGCCGGTGAAGCGCCGATTCCAGGCGCAGATAGCCGTTCACTGTGCCGCGCGATTCGCAATCGTGGCAAGGTTGACCCGATTCTGGTCTCTGAGCACGATGCGTTGCCGGAAGCGCTGGCCCCATTGTTGTCAGGTGACGATCTTATCATCGTGCAGGGCGCCGGCAATATCGGCAAGATCGCCCGCAAACTGGCTGAGCTTGCGTTGCAGCCAGCTGCGAAAACGGAGGCGCGTCATGGCTGAGAAAGTCGCCGTCCTGATGGGCGGAACCTCGGCAGAGCGTGAAGTGTCGCTGATGTCGGGCAGTGCGGTGTTAGCTGGTCTGCGTGAGATGGGCATTGATGCACACGGCGTGGATACCCGTGATGTGTCAGTGCTGGATCTCAAAGCGCAGGGCTTTGATAAAACCTTTATCGCTCTGCACGGTCGCGGCGGTGAAGATGGCACGCTGCAGGCGGTGCTGGAGTTCCTCCAGTTGCCGTATACCGGCAGCGGCGTGATGGCTTCTGCGATCACCATGGATAAACTGCGCAGCAAATTGCTGTGGCAGGGCAGGGGACTGCCTTCAGGCAAATTCGTCTGGTTAACGCGTCAGCAGCAGGAGCAGGGTTTAGACGCACAAACGCAGGCTGCCATTGATGCGCTCGGGCTGCCGCTGTTTGTGAAGCCAAGCTGTGAAGGTTCAAGTGTCGGCATCAGCCGTGTGAACACGTTAGAAGCCTTGCCTGCAGCGCTGGATGAAGCGTTTCGCCACGATAATGACGTGCTAGTTGAGGCATTCCTGAGTGGTGCGGAATATACCGTTGGCATCCTGGGTGATGAAATTCTGCCTTCAATCAGAATTAAAACCACCAGCGAGTTCTATGACTATGAAGCTAAATACATTTCTGACGATACTGAATACTTCTGTCCAAGTGGTTTGAGTGCCGATCAGGAAGCAGAATTGAAGACGCTGGTATGGGCAGCCTGGCGTGCACTGGGTTGCAGCGGCTGGGGACGCGTCGATGTGATGACCGATGGCGAGGGGAAATTCCAGCTGCTGGAAGTGAATACCTCACCGGGCATGACCAGCCACAGTCTGGTGCCGATGGCCGCGAAGCAGGCAGGATACAGTTTCCCGCAGCTGGTGGCGCGTATTCTGGAACTGGCTGACTGATATGTCTCAGGCGGCGATACGTGTACGAAATCGCGAACCCCAGGAGCGTGCGCGCACCGGGCGTAGCAACGGTGCCCGACTGTTTGGCGTCGTATTCCTGCTGATTGTGTTGGGCATCATGGCTGCCGGTGGGCTGGTGGTGCTGAAGTGGATGAATGATGCGTCGCGTTTACCGCTTTCTAAGCTGGTGGTGACCGGGGAAACGCATTACACCACGCATGATGACATTCGCCAGGCCATTTTGTCGCTCGGTGCACCTGGCACGTTTATGTCGCAAAACGTGGACATCATCCAGCAACAGATTGAGCGTTTACCCTGGATTAAACAGGTCAGTGTGCGTAAGCAGTGGCCTGATGAGCTGAAGATTAACCTGGTGGAGTATGTTCCGGTGGCACGCTGGAATGACTCACACATGGTAGACGCCGATGGCGTCTCCTTCAGCGTCCCGGCCAGTCATATCGGTAAAGAAACATTGCCGATGTTATATGGCCCGGAAGGCAGTGAAACAGAGGTGTTGGCGGGCTATCACACCATGAGTGATGTGCTCAAAGCCGGCAAGTTTACCCTGAAGGTCGCGTCGATGACGGCGCGGCGCTCGTGGCAGTTAGTGACCAGCGACGATGTGCGCATCGAACTGGGACGCAGCGACACCATGAAGCGTCTGAACCGTTTTATTGAGCTCTATCCGGAGCTGCTGCAGCAGGGCCAGAGTCAGAACAAGCGCATTACCTATGTCGATTTGCGCTACGACTCCGGTGCCGCAGTAGGCTGGGCAGCGGCCCCGCTGGAGCCACAGGACAGTAATCAGCAACAAAACCAGGCACAGGCTAAACCACAATGATCAAGGCAACGGACAGAAAACTGGTAGTAGGACTTGAAATCGGCACCGCAAAGGTTGCCGCCCTGGTTGGGGAAATTCTGCCTGATGGTATGGTCAACATTATTGGGGTGGGCAGCTGCCCGTCTCGCGGTATGGATAAAGGCGGCGTAAATGACCTTGAGTCGGTGGTGAAATGCGTTCAACGCGCCATCGACCAGGCTGAACTGATGGCTGATTGCCAGATTTCGTCGGTTTACCTTGCTTTATCGGGCAAACATATCAGTTGTCAGAACGAAATCGGGATGGTTCCGATTTCGGAAGAGGAAGTGACTCAGGATGATGTAGAGAACGTGGTACATACGGCGAAATCCGTACGCGTACGCGATGAACATCGTATCCTGCATGTTATTCCTCAGGAATATGCCATTGATTATCAGGAAGGCATCAAGAATCCGGTGGGACTTTCCGGCGTGCGTATGCAGGCGAAAGTGCACTTGATCACCTGCCACAATGATATGGCGAAAAATATTGTTAAAGCCGTTGAACGTTGCGGCCTGAAAGTTGACCAACTGATTTTTGCCGGACTGGCATCCAGTTTCTCGGTTCTGACTGAAGATGAACGTGAGCTGGGCGTCTGTGTTGTTGACATCGGTGGCGGTACAATGGATATCGCGGTTTACACCGGCGGCGCACTGCGTCACACCAAAGTGATCCCTTATGCAGGGAATGTGGTGACCAGTGATATCGCCTATGCCTTCGGCACACCGCCAACCGATGCGGAAGCGATCAAAGTACGCCATGGTTGTGCGCTGGGTTCGATTGTTGGCAAAGATGAAAACGTCGAAGTGCCGAGCGTCGGTGGACGTCCACCGCGCAGTCTGCAACGCCAAACGCTGGCAGAAGTGATTGAGCCGCGTTACACCGAATTGCTGAATCTGGTGAATGACGAGATTCTGCAACTGCAGGAGCAATTGCGCCAGCAGGGCGTGAAACACCACCTGGCAGCAGGCATCGTGCTGACCGGTGGCGCAGCACAGATTGAAGGTTTGGCCGCTTGCGCCCAGCGTGTATTTCATACGCAGGTGCGTATTGGTCAGCCACTTAACATCACCGGCCTGACGGATTATGCGCAGGAGCCGTATTACTCAACTGCAGTCGGTCTGCTGCATTACGGCAAAGAGTCACATATGAACGGTGATGCAGAAACGGAAAAACGTGCTTCAGTGGGCAACTGGTTTAAACGTATCAATAGCTGGCTGAAGAAAGAGTTTTAATTTTTGAAAAAGGAGATCATGCAGGCAATGTTTATGATCTCCAGGCGACAGGCACATAACGGAGAGAAATCATGTTTGAACCTATGGAATTAACCAATGACGCGGTGATTAAAGTCATCGGCGTCGGCGGCGGCGGTGGCAACGCCGTAGAGCACATGGTACGCGAGCGTATCGAAGGTGTAGAATTCTTCGCTGTAAACACCGACGCGCAAGCGTTGCGTAAGACAGCGGTTGGCCAGACGATCCAGATCGGGACCGGAATCACCAAGGGTCTCGGTGCAGGTGCAAACCCGGAAGTGGGCCGTACCTCAGCTGAGGAAGATCGTGAAGCACTGCGTTCTGCGCTGGAAGGGGCAGACATGGTGTTTATCGCTGCAGGCATGGGCGGCGGTACCGGTACCGGTGCTGCGCCAGTCGTGGCAGAAGTAGCAAAAGATTTGGGTATCCTGACCGTTGCGGTGGTGACCAAGCCCTTCAACTTCGAAGGCAAAAAGCGTATGGCTTTTGCTGAACAGGGTATCGCTGAGCTGTCTAAGCATGTTGATTCACTGATCACCATCCCGAACGACAAGCTGTTAAAAGTGCTGGGTCGCGGTATCTCTCTGCTGGATGCCTTTGGTGCAGCCAACGACGTACTGAAAGGTGC
Organism: Pantoea sp. ME81; assembly: GCF_903970985.1. Taxonomy (NCBI): domain Bacteria; kingdom Pseudomonadati; phylum Pseudomonadota; class Gammaproteobacteria; order Enterobacterales; family Erwiniaceae; genus Pantoea; species Pantoea sp. ME81. Next base: position 13,898 of record NZ_CAJCKS010000020.1, read on the forward strand.
GGTGCAGGGTATCGCCGAGCTGATTACTCGCCCAGGCTTGATGAACGTTGACTTCGCGGACGTGCGTACCGTGATGTCAGAAATGGGTTACGCCATGATGGGCTCCGGCGTGGCGTGCGGTGAAGACCGTGCCGAAGAAGCAGCCGAAATGGCGATCTCCAGCCCACTGCTGGAAGATATCGATCTGTCTGGTGCGCGCGGCGTGCTGGTCAACATCACGGCGGGCTTTGACCTGCGTCTGGATGAGTTCGAAACCGTGGGTAACACTATCCGCGCCTTCGCCTCTGACAACGCGACCGTGGTCATCGGTACTTCTCTGGACCCAGAGATGAACGACGAACTGCGCGTGACCGTCGTTGCAACCGGTATTGGCATGGACAAGCGTCCAGAAATTACGCTGGTGACCAACAAACCGGCTTCGCAGCCAGTGATGGATCATCGCTACCAGCAGCACGGCATGGCGCCGTTGCCGCAGGAGCAGAAGCCGGCAGCGAAAGTGGTCAACGACCAGCCAGCATCGTCCAATAAAGAGCCAGATTATCTTGATATTCCAGCCTTCCTGCGTAAGCAGGCAGACTAAGAATATCCTGAGAATTGGGATTCTCCGCTCTTTGTGCTAAAGTATTCGCCCGCTGGTAATTTATACTGGCGGTCGGATGGGTAATATTGCGAGATAATGCGATGATCAAACAAAGGACATTAAAACGTATTGTTCAGGCGACAGGTGTCGGTTTACATACCGGCAAGAAAGTCACGCTGACCTTACGCCCTGCGTCGGCTAATACCGGGGTCATCTATCGTCGCACTGACTTGAATCCACCGGTTGATTTCCCGGCTGATGCAAAATATGTGCGCGACACCATGCTGAGTACCTGCCTGGTGAATGATGAAGGCGTGCGTATATCGACGGTTGAACACCTGAATGCTGCATTGGCAGGCTTGGGTATCGACAACATTATTGTTGAAGTCGATGCGCCCGAAATCCCAATTATGGATGGCAGTGCCGCGCCTTTTGTCTACTTGCTGATGGATGCAGGCGTCGAAGAGCTGAACAGTGCGAAGAAATTCGTACGCGTTAAGCAGACGGTGCGTGTTGAAGATGGCGATAAGTGGGCCGAGATCAAACCTTACAACGGTTTCTCACTCGACTTTACTATCGACTTCAAACATCCGGCAATTGACTCAAGCTCGCAGCGTTACCAGTTAAACTTCTCGGCTGATGCGTTTGTTCGCCAAATCAGTCGTGCGCGCACCTTTGGTTTTATGCGTGAAATCGAATATCTGCAGTCTAAAGGCCTGTGCCTGGGCGGTAGCTTAGATTGTGCGATTGGTCTTGATGATTTCCGCGTACTCAACGAAGACGGTCTGCGCTTTGAAGATGAGTTCGTTCGTCACAAAATGCTGGACGCGATCGGCGATCTGTTTATGTGTGGCCACAACGTGATTGGCGCTTTCTCTGCGTTTAAATCAGGCCATGCGTTAAACAACAAATTGCTGCAAGCGGTACTGGCTAAGCAGGAAGCCTGGGAATGGGCAACCTTCGAAGACGATGCTGAACTGCCACTGGCATTCAAAGCTCCAAATTTAGTTCTGGCGTAAGTCAGTCATAAAAACGGCAGTTTCCCTGACACCCTCTCCGGTCAGTGGAAGCTGCCGTTTTTTATTGCCTGTTTTTTATTCCTGCAAGACCGCTCTCAATTCTCTGCTATCACTGGCGAAAGCCTGTACAAATAAACGTGAAATCCCCCGTAAGCCCTTTAATCACTGGTGTCCTGGCTCCACATAAGTGCTATTATCTGGCGCTCATATGAGCAGGTTCGCGGATAACCGCAACGGCTTCATTACTTTATTTAACTGTGGATAGGTTGTGATCGGGATTTTCTCACGCTGGCGACAATTAGGCAGACGCTACTTCTGGCCTCATCTCTTGTTAGGGATGGTGGCGGCCAGTTTGGGCTTGCCTGCCTGTGCGCAAAGTGTGGAGTCCACGGCGACAGACTCGCCCATCAGCAGCCTGTTTGTCGGCAATGTTGTTCATTTCGATCATTTAATCCGTCTGCAGGAAAGTGCGCGTCGACCAAATTTCAATGTCGATTACTGGCATCAGCATGCCATTCGCACGGTCATTCGCCACCTCTCATTTAGCATGACGCCACCAGCAGAAGCGGAAGAGCGTCATACAGTCCCGCTGGCGGCACAAAAGCTGGCGTTAATCGATTCGCTGCAGGCGCTACTCACATCGCCAGCTCAACCCGCTATTGCATTAGAGCCGCAGGAAACGCTGCGTCATCGCGAACCTCAAATTCACACTTCTGCTGACTGGCAGGCTGCTATTCATGGCATCCGCGCCGGGCCTGCCATTGCTTAACAGCTAACGATTTTCCACATCCTGTTTTAGATTTTCCAGTCCGCATGAATGCGGCTGAATTGAGAAAAATTTATCATGTTAATCAAATTGTTAACCAAAGTCTTTGGCAGCAGTAACGATCGTACCCTGCGTCGTATGCGCAAAATTGTCGATGTCATCAATAAGATGGAGCCGGATTTCGTCAAGCTCTCGGATGACGAACTGAAAGCCAAGACCGACCTGTTCCGTGAACGCCTGAAGAAAGGTGAAAGCCTTGAAAGCCTGATTCCTGAAGCCTTTGCCACGGTGCGTGAAGCCAGTAAACGTGTGTTTGGTATGCGCCACTTCGATGTACAGCTGATTGGCGGCATGGTGCTGAATGAGCGTTGCATCGCCGAGATGCGTACCGGTGAAGGTAAAACCCTGACGGCAACACTGCCGGCTTACCTGAACGCATTGAGCGGTAAAGGCGTGCACGTGGTCACGGTGAACGATTACCTGGCTCAGCGTGATGCCGAAAACAACCGTGCACTGTTCGAGTTCCTGGGTCTGTCAATCGGCATCAACCTGCCAAATATGCCCGCAGTGGCGAAACGCGCTGCCTATGCTGCGGATATCACCTACGGTACTAACAACGAATACGGCTTCGACTACCTGCGCGACAACATGGCATTCAGCCCGGAAGAGCGTGTACAGCGTAAACTGCACTACGCGTTGGTGGATGAGGTGGACTCCATCCTGATCGATGAAGCGCGTACGCCGTTAATCATCTCCGGTCCTGCTGAAGACAGCTCCGAGCTGTACACCAAAGTGAATAAAATCATTCCTCACCTGGTGCGCCAGGAGAAGGAAGACTCAGAAACCTTCCAGGGTGAAGGCGACTTCTGGGTCGATGAGAAAGCACGTCAGGCTCACATGAGCGAGCGTGGTCTGGTAAAAGTTGAAGAGCTGCTGGTGAGCCAGGGCATTATGGAAGAAGGTGAGTCACTTTACTCGCCAACCAACATCATGCTGATGCACCACGTGACGGCTGCACTGCGTGCGCATGCGCTGTTTACTCGCGATGTCGATTACATCGTAAAAGATGGCGAAGTGATCATCGTTGATGAGCACACTGGCCGTACCATGCAGGGTCGTCGCTGGTCTGATGGCTTGCATCAGGCTGTTGAAGCCAAAGAAGGCGTGGAAATCCAGAACGAGAACCAAACGCTGGCTTCCATCACCTTCCAGAACTACTTCCGTATTTACGAAAAACTGGCCGGTATGACCGGTACTGCTGATACCGAAGCATTTGAATTCAGCTCGATCTATAAACTCGATACCATCGTGGTGCCAACTAACCGTCCGATGGTGCGTAAAGATATGGCTGACCTGGTCTATATGACCGAGAAAGAGAAGATCGACGCGATCATCGAAGACATTCGTACTTGCACTGCGAAAGGCCAGCCGGTGCTGGTCGGTACCATTTCGATTGAGAAATCAGAGGTGGTTTCTAACGAACTGACGCGCGCCGGTATCAAACACAGCGTGCTGAACGCCAAGTTCCACGCCAGCGAAGCGGATATCGTGGCACAGGCGGGTCAACCAGCTGCAGTCACCATCGCAACCAACATGGCAGGTCGTGGTACCGATATCGTGTTGGGTGGCAGCTGGCAGGCCGAAGTGGCAGCGCTGGATGAACCTTCAGAAGAGCAGATTCAGGCCATCAAAGAAGCCTGGAAACTGCGCCATGATGCAGTTCTGGCTTCGGGCGGTCTGCACATCATTGGTACTGAACGCCACGAATCTCGTCGTATCGATAACCAGTTGCGCGGCCGTGCGGGTCGTCAGGGTGATGCCGGTTCATCCCGCTTCTATCTGTCGATGGAAGATGCATTGATGCGTATCTTCGCCTCGGATCGTGTGTCTAACATGATGCGTAAACTGGGCATGAAACCAGGCGAAGCGATTGAGCATCCATGGGTCACCAAAGCGATTGCCAATGCACAGCGTAAAGTGGAAAGCCGTAACTTCGACATCCGTAAGCAGCTGCTGGAATACGATGATGTGGCCAACGATCAGCGCCGCGCCATCTACAGCCAGCGTAATGAACTGCTGGACGTGTCTGATGTGTCCGAAACCATCAACAGCATCCGTGAAGATGTGTTCAAAGCCACCATCGACACCTACATTCCGCCGCAGTCGCTGGAAGAAATGTGGGATGTTCCTGGTCTGGAAGAACGCCTGCGTAACGATTTTGATCTGGATCTGCCGATTGCAGAATGGCTGGATAAAGAGCCGGACCTGCACGAAGAAACGCTGCGTGAACGTATCATGAGCCGCGCGCATGAAAACTATGCGTCGAAAGAAGAAGTGGTTGGCGCTGAAATGATGCGTAACTTCGAAAAAGGCGTGATGCTGCAAACGCTGGATTCACTGTGGAAAGAGCATCTGGCGGCGATGGATTATCTGCGTCAGGGCATCCATCTGCGCGGTTATGCGCAGAAAGATCCGAAGCAGGAATACAAGCGCGAGTCCTTCTCGATGTTCGCGGCGATGCTGGAGTCACTGAAGTATGAAGTGATCAGCACCCTGAGCAAAGTGCAGGTGCGCATGCCGGAAGAAGTCGAGGCGATGGAACAGCAACGCCGTGAAGAGGCTGAGCGTCTGGCACAGCAGCAACAGCTGAGCCACGTTGATGACGAAACCGCAGCAGCTGCGGCCCTGGCTGCACAGGGTGGGGAGCGCAAAGTGGGACGCAACGATTTGTGCCCATGCGGTTCCGGTAAGAAATACAAACAGTGTCATGGCCGCCTGGCCTGATAAATGAGGAGCCTTCGGGCTCCTTTTTCTTTTGGCCGTCGCCACAGAGTTAACATTGCCTGGCGACTGCATTACTATCAGCGCTCATTAATTAAAAGCGGAATTCAGCTTATGAAACACCTGCAAGTCGCAGTGGGCATCATTCGCAATGCCAGCCGTCAGATCTTCCTTGCTCAGCGTGCGGCGAGCTCCTACATGGCGAATAAATGGGAGTTTCCTGGCGGAAAAATTGAACAGGATGAAACCGCTGAACAAGCGTTAAAACGCGAGTTAATGGAAGAGACCGGCATTGAAGTGACAGCCGCGAAGGCGATTGGTTTGGCCGATCATAGCTATGACGATCTGCGCGTTACATTGCACTTCTTCCTGGTGGAAGGTTGGAACGGTGAGCCGTACGGCCGTGAAGGGCAGCCACAGCGTTGGGTGGAACAGCGTGATTTAGTCGCGGAAGAGTTTCCTCCTGCCAACCACGAACTTATCGCTCGCCTGGTGGCTGACGAAATTTAAGCAAAGGGGCGTAAGCCCCTTATCTCTTATTAATGCTGTTCTTCGCTCCAGTCATCGCTGTCGGTCAGATCGCTATCGCTGGGAATGCGCTTCTCTTCGGCGGCCCATTCGCCCAAATCAATCAGCTGGCAGCGCTTGCTGCAAAACGGGCGCCAAGGACTCAGCTCATCCCACATCACATCTTTACCGCAGTTGGGACAAGGTACGGTAATCATCTCTTCCTGCATAACAACCTCAACAACACGCTAATTCAAAATTCAATCGGGCTGGCACTTCACCACGCTCGCTGTCCAGTGGCAGGAATCGAATGGCATAACGGCTTTTATGGCCTGAAACCTGCGGGTACAGCGCATCTTCGAGGGTGAGCTGGAGGCGCAACAAATCCGAACCTTCGGCATTATCCTGATAAAAACCGTTCAGGCTGGTTTGATGGCGAAATACGCCTGACTGACGCACCAGATCAAGGATCATGGTCAGACTATTGCGCAGAGGAACCAGTGACGCCAGCCAGCCGTTAACCTGCGAATCACGCTGTGACTGCTGCTGGTGCAGCCAGATATGCAGGCTCGGCAAATCAAAACTGCAGCAGCCACCAGGAATGCTCAATCGCTGGCGTACCAATCCAATCAACCGATCTTCGCGCAATTGCTGGCCCATACGCGGTGCCGCATTCAGCTCGCTGGATTGCTGTTTCAATCGGTCACGCAGGCTACTGACGGTGTGCTCGTCCACACCTGGCACATCAAGCCAGGCGCGAAGTTTCTGCTGCTGGCGCTCCAGCTCTTTCAATAACTCGGTACGCATATCACCGCGCTCAAAGATATCTAACAGATCACCAATGATGCGAAATACCCCTAATGCAGAGACGGAATTCACCACGGGCACCGTTTCATGCAGTTGGTTAAGTAATGACTCCACGCGCAGCCAGGTGCGCATCTTCTCATTCAGCGGGTGTTCAAACAGAACGACTGTACTCATGATGTTAATCCTGTCCGGTTGCTGCCAGGCGTAAATAACGCTGGTGAAGTTCAGCAACGCGCGGCAACGCCTGTTCGGGCGTACCACTGTTATCGATGATGTCATCCGCACAGGCCAGACGCTGCTCGCGGCTGGCCTGTGCGGCAAGAATATTTTTTGCCTGGCTAAGTGTGATGCCATCACGCTGCTGAGTACGCCGCAACTGCGTAGCTTCATCCACATCAACCACCAGAACCCGGTCAGCCTGATGCTGTAACCCGTTTTCAACCAATAGCGGCACCACCCATAACACATAGGGTGACGTTGCCAATGATTTTAGCTGCTGTGTACGGGCATTAATAAGAGGATGAAGCAGCTGATTTAGCCAGTTTTTTTCTTTCGGCTGCTGAAAAATAATCTCGCGCAGCCGTGCCCGATACAACGCTCCTTCGGCGGTCAATATTGACTCACCATGGCGTTTAACGATCGCCTGCAGGGCGGGTGAACCAGGTTCAACCACTTCTCGCGCAATCACATCAGCATCAATAATATCAACGCCTAGCGCGGTGAAAGCGTTGGCAATGGTGCTTTTACCACTGCCAATTCCTCCGGTGAGCGCAACGGTAAAAGGCATAGCGTTCTCTCAAAATTGTCTTCATTGGGCGACCATCAGCCGCAATAAGATGAGAGCATGATCACAATCAATTTTCTCAGCTAAATTTAAGGGATTGTAGCTTAAATAAAGTGAAATTCGCAGTCTTGTCGCGGAACGAATGGCGCGTATGATAACGACACTGGAGCCGTGAGCGCTACCCGAACTGCGGTTCGTCGTCACTAACCAGGACACTCAGCTATGCGTATTGAAGAAGATTTAAAACTGGGCTTTAAAGATGTTTTGATCCGCCCCAAACGCTCCACCCTGAAAAGCCGTTCTGAGGTTGAACTTGAACGCACCTACACTTTCAAGCATTCAGGTCTGAACTGGACCGGCGTTCCGGTGATTGCCGCCAATATGGACACCGTGGGCACATTCACCATGGCCGAAGCACTGGCGGGCTTCAATGTCCTGACGGCAGTGCATAAACATTACAGCGTGGAAGCCTGGCAGGCATTTATCCAGCGCGTGCCGGCTGCAGTGCTTGGGCATGTGATGGTGTCATCCGGTACCTCCGAAGCCGATTTCGTTAAGCTCGCCGCTGTTCTCGCTTTATCGCCTCAGCTCAATTTCATCTGCATTGATGTTGCCAACGGTTACTCCGAGCACTTTGTTGAGTTCCTGCAGCGAGTGCGTGAAAGTTTCCCAGGCAAAACCATTTGCGCGGGAAATGTGGTCACCGGTGAAATGGTCGAGGAGTTGATCCTCTCTGGCGCGGATATCGTCAAAGTCGGCATTGGTCCCGGTTCGGTCTGCACTACACGTGTGAAAACCGGCGTTGGATACCCGCAGCTGTCTGCGGTGATTGAGTGTGCAGATGCGGCGCACGGTCTCGGCGGACAGATCGTCAGCGATGGCGGCTGTTCGGTGCCGGGGGATATCGCGAAAGCTTTCGGCGGCGGTGCAGATTTTGTCATGCTCGGCGGCATGCTGGCGGCGCACGATGAGTGCGAAGGAAACATCGTCGAAGAGCAGGGCGAGCAGTTTATGTTGTTCTATGGTATGAGCTCAGAATCCGCGATGAAACGCCATGTCGGCGGTGTTGCCCAGTATCGTGCTGCGGAAGGGAAAACCGTTCGTCTGCCACTGCGCGGCCCGGTGGAGGACACCGTGAAGGATATCCTCGGCGGCCTGCGTTCGGCCTGCACTTACGTAGGTGCAGCACGCCTTAAAGAACTGACAAAGCGCACCACGTTTATTCGTGTGGCGGAACAGGAAAATCGGGTATTCACGCGCTGATGGCTGATGGCTGATGGCTGATGGCTGATGGCTGAAAGTCGATTATCGGTGGTTGAAGGTTGAAGGTTGAAGGTTGAAGGTTGAAGGTTGAAGACAGGTGCGCACCGTGCGCATCTGTCAACGAATCGCATCCCCTAAGCCAAATACCGGCAGATACATGGCAATCACTAACGTCCCGACAATTCCACCGATCACGATCATCATCAAGGGTTCGAGCGAAGCCGCCAGTGCATCAGCCCGCATCAGCGTTTGTGCTTCATGCCACTCCGCTAATCGTGCCAGCATGACATCCAGCGCCCCCGCTTCCTCACCGACACGGATCAGTTGTGCACAGAGCGCGGTGAAAAGCAGATGATGCTGCATAGCCTGATGCAGTGGTAAGCCGCCAGCGATATGCCGCTGTAACGCGATAATCGCTTCACGCCACAGTGGCGATCCCAGCGTGACCTCAACGGCTTGCAGACTTTGTAATAACGTGAGTCCAGCCTGCTGCGTTAATTGCAGGATGGCGTAAATCTGGCTGAGCTGACCACCGCGCCAGAGTGTTGAAAGCAACGGCAGACGCAATAGCCAGCGATGAACACGTATTTGCCAGTGCACAGAACCACGGTAAACCCACCTTGCGCCGAACAATAAGCACATTATCGTTATCGCCAGGGGGAGCGCTGCCTGTTGTAAAAACGCTGACAGACTCATCACGGCGGCGGTGAAGGCGGGAAGGGGGGCATCAAAACTGGCATACACGGAGACAAATTCGGGCAGCACAAACAGCAACATGCCCGCACTCACCGCCAGCGCCACCAGCAAGATAAACAATGGATAGCGCAGAGCTTTAACCACTTTCTGTCTCAAGTGCTGTTGCTTGCTTTGCTGTAACGCCAGCTGGCGACAGCATTCATCAAGCTGACCGGTGAGTTCACCCACTTCCATTAATGCCGGAAACAGCGCGGGGAAGATCTGCGGCCAGGCGCGAAGTGCAGATGAAAATGCCTCTCCGGACATTACCCGACGTTGCAATTCATTAAGCAGTTCGCGCCAGCCAGCATGGGGGTGCCCCTCAGCCAGCAACGTCAGACTCTCCGCCAGCGGCAATCCTGCCTTGAGCAAGGTCGCCAACTGGCGAACAAGGTCAATTTTGTGCTGCCATTTCCAGTCACGCGTGCGCCAGCATTGCCCACGCTGCCAGCTAACCGGCAGCATACCGCGATCTGAGAGTTGCTGCAGGAGCACTTCCTGACTGGCAACTAATGAGGTTCCTTGCCGTAACGCGCCCAGCGTGTCCAGCGCCTGCCAGCGATAATGGTAGAGATTAGCCATCCTCCAATCCCACAACCCGCTGAACTTCTTCAAAGGAGGTGTCACCGCGACTCACCGCCTCCAACCCGGCGGCGAGCAGGGTTTTCATCCCGCCTTCATTGGCCAGTGAGATGATGTGCTCCAGCGGCATATCGGCTGAAATCGCGTTTTGTAACTTGTTACTCATCGGCAGCACCTCAAACAACGCCAGGCGTCCGTAATAGCCCGAGAAGCAGTGGTCACAGCCTGGCGCGCGCCATGTTTGTAAGGTGCCAGGCCAAATGCTGTGTGGCAGATGTGCCAGGGCTTGTGCTGGCTGGCGGCAGTGCTCGCAGAGCCGTCGTACCAGACGCTGCGCGATGACTAACTGTAATGCCGGGCCGAGCAGGTAACCGGGAATATCCATCTGTCGCAGACGCGTGAGCGTTTCCGCCGTCGAATTGGTGTGCAATGTTGATAGCACCAGATGTCCGGTCTGCGCCGCTTTAACGGCAATGCTGGCCGTTTCGGCATCGCGGATTTCACCCACCATAATCACATCCGGATCCTGTCGCAGCAGAGCCCGCAGTACACGGTTAAAATCGAGCCCGCTACGCGGTTGGATTTGCGTCTGGTTAATGCCCTCTAATGGAATTTCAACGGGATCCTCTACACTGCAGACATTTTTATCCGGCACATTCAGAGCGCTTAATCCGCTGTAGAGAGTGAAGGTTTTACCGCTGCCGGTAGGCCCGGTAACCAGTATCAGTCCCTGAGGTTTAGCCAGCGCGTGCTTCAGTAACCGGAGTTGGGTAACCGGCATGCCGAGTTTATCCAGTGCGATCGCGCTGTTTTCACTTTGCAGCAGTCTCACCACGGCTTTCTCACCGTGACTAATGGGTAAAGTAGAAAGGCGAAATGCGGCCTGTTGATCGTCAAGGTTCAGTGTGAATTGCCCATCTTGTGGCAAGCGACGCTCGGCGATATCCAGCCCGCCGAGGATTTTCAGTCTGGCAAGCACCGCAGCCGTAGGTGCATCTGGCAAATGTGACAGTTTGTGCAAGACGCCATCAATACGTAATCGGACGCGTAACCCCTGCTGCTGAGGTTCAAAATGCACGTCAGAAGCACGGCGTTGGATCGCCTGGCGCAAAATCTGTTCAACGGCATTAATCGCTGTTTCGGTAGCGGCCGGTTCGTGCAACGTCGCCGAGTCATCAGGGTTGTGCAGGAGTTGCTCCAGTCGTGCCGCTGGCCAGCACTCGACTTCGACTTTGCACTGACTGGCGAATTGCAGGGCTTCCAGCAGCAGCGGATCGGGCGTCTCGGCTACTGCGACGCGCAGTGATGTGGCGTCATGCTGAAGCATCACCGCCTGGTAACGTGCGCATAAGGTCTGGATCGGGGTATTGGGCTGTGCCATCAGTGAGTGTCCTTATCGGTGAAGCGGAACTGTTCAAGACAGCTGTCGCGCAGACTGGCATTGGTGCTGGTGCAACTGCGTTGCCAGTCCAGCGTGCCTTCCGTGGTGTTCCAGATAGGTGTCATTTCTACACTCAACCCGGTAAGACTCTCCTGACCCGTTAAGGTGATGGCGCCATTCACGACGGTTAGCGAGGCCACATAGCGTGAACCTTTGGCAGCAGGAATGCCGCCTGCACCCGCCTGGCATTGAGTGGGGCCGCCACGTTCAATTGCGCAGAGTTCCACGGCGGTTTTATAAGGCACCATGGTTTGCAGCATGTCAGTCAGCGCGGCGCGTTGTAGATAATTTTGGTAGCTGGGCAGGCCAATAGCACTAAGAATGGCCACAATGCCAATCACTATCATCAATTCGATGAGGGTAAAACCTTGTTGTCTATCCATTATTCAGCTCCTTGTTGTGGAGCGGCTAAGGTAGAAAACGGCGTTTGAAAGCGATAGTGAGACGGTTTAACGCTGGAAGGCAGGATGTAATGAATCGCCGCGTTTGCAGAAGAAGTATCAGTAAACAGGAAGATAACTCACAAACCGCCGCGGAGATGCGGCGGTAAGAGGAGAGAAATTAGTGTTCGCGAAAACGCATGGAGAGATCCATGGCACGCACATGCTTGGTCAAAGCGCCCACCGAAACGAAGTCGACGCCCGTTTTAGCTATCTGCGGCAGTGTTGCTTCCGTGACGTTACCAGAGACTTCCAGCAGGGCACGTTTGTCGGTGAGAAGGACGGCTTCATGCATCATCTCGAAGCTAAAGTTATCTAACATGATAATGTCGGCACCGGCATCAATCGCATCCTGCAGTTCCTGCATGCTCTCTACCTCTACTTCAACCGGTACATCGGGAGCCAGCCACAGCGCTTTCTCAACGGCTTTGCGTACCGAACCGCTGGCAATAATATGGTTTTCTTTGATCAGGAAGGCATCGGAAAGACCCAGCCGATGGTTACTGCCGCCACCACACAATACGGCATATTTCAGCGCTGTGCGTAGGCCAGGCAAGGTTTTGCGCGTATCCAGCAATTGCGTTTCGCTGCCGTCGAGCAAGTCGACATAACGACTCACTTCCGTGGCCACGCCGGAAAGGGTTTGGACGAAATTTAATGCAGTTCGTTCAGCGGTTAACAGCAGCCGGGCCGGACCTTTTAACTCGAATAGCAACTGGTCAGCTGCGACATTTTGACCCTCTTCAACATGCCAGACAATCGTGACTTTATTGCCAAGCTGGATAAACACTTCCTGCACCCAGCGTTTACCACAAAAAACACCGGCTTCACGCGTGATGATCTGTGCTTCGGCCTGTTTATCTTCCGGTAAGAGCAGGGCGGTGATGTCACGGTCAGCATCCACCTCACCACCCAAATCCTCCCGAAGTGCGCGCGCAACGGCTTCGGGGATGTCCTGCTCAATACGCTTAATCAGTTCCTGACGACGATGATCGGGATCGTAACGACGCGATGCCATGCTTATGCCACTCCATTAATCGGATTTAACTGCGCTCACCTTAGCCTGATTTATAGCCTATTGCCAGTCGTGATAGCCGAAATGTTTAGTATCCTTAACACTGTTCGCCATTCGCATTAAGTCACAAGCCGAAAAGGGGAAACATGTTATTCTCAGCCTGATTTAGCCTGGGATTTAGAACATGAAACTGGAAGATGGCTGGATTACCAGCGCGCGCAAAGTGCCCTCGCCGCACTTTAACCAAAGACCGGAAAATGAAATTCCCTCGTTGCTGATTATTCATAATATCAGTTTGCCGCCGGGTGAATTTGGTGGCCCGTGGATTGATCAACTGTTTACCGGGACCTTGCCGCCGGATGCTCACCCCTATTTTGCCGATATCGCGCAGCTGCGCGTGGCGGCGCACTGCCTGATTCGTCGTGATGGTGAGTTGGTGCAGTATGTTTCGTTTGATCAGCGTGCATGGCATGCCGGTGTGTCGCAATTTGCCGGGCGAGAAAACTGTAATGATTTCTCGATGGGCATTGAGCTGGAAGGCACGGATACGTTGCCGTATACCGACGCGCAGTATAAGACGTTAAAAAAGGTCACGGCCTTGTTGCTTAAGCACTATCCGCTGACGCTGGAACGCATCACCGGACACAGCGATATCGCGCCACAGCGCAAAACCGATCCAGGCCCCGCATTTGACTGGATACGCTATAAAGAGTCTATCAGGCAGGAGAATCCCTGAAACAGCAGGAGCAGGTATGACGTTGTTTAGCTTGTTATTAGTGTTAGGTTGGGAACGCCTGTTTAAATTGGGTGAGCATTGGCAACTGGATCATCGTCTGGAGCCGCTGTTTCGCGGACGCCAGCGATTTTCACTGCTGCGCACGTTGGTGATGACCCTCATCGCGATGCTGATCGTCTGGCTGTTGGTGTGGAGTCTGAAAGGCATTCTGTTTGGCGTGGCACAACTGGCATTCTGGATTGTGGTGGGCTTGCTGTGTATCGGCGCAGGTTCTGTGCGTCTGCACTATCATCGCTACCTGAAAGCCGCCAGCTACGATGATGAAGCGGCGCATCAGGCCATGGCAGCGGAACTGACACTGATTCATGGTGTACCCGTTGAGTGCAGTGAGCGTGAGTTTTTACGTGAGCTACAAAATGCGCTGATTTGGATTAACTTCCGCTTTTACCTCGCGCCACTGTTCTGGTTTGTGGTCGGTGGCCCTTACGGACCGGTGCTGCTGGTGGGTTATGCCTTCTTGCGTGCCTGGCAAAGTTGGCTGGCAAAACACCATTCTCCACTGGAGCGCGCGCAGTCAGGTGTAGACAGCATACTGCACGTGCTGGACTGGATCCCGGTGCGACTGGCAGGTGTGGCTTATGCGCTGTTAGGCCACGGAGAGCGGGCACTGCCTGCGTGGTTTGCCTCGCTAAGCGATCGGCATCGTTCGCAATATCAGGTGCTGACCAGTCTGGCGCAATTCTCGCTGGCGCGCGATCCGCATATGGATAAAGTGGAAACGCCACGGGTGGCCGTGGCGCTGGCGAAGCGGATATCGTTAGTGCTGGTGGTTGTGGTCGCGTTGCTGACCATTTACGGCACGCTGGTGTGATCGGCAGGCGGTACACCGAAATCTGGTGTGCCGTCTTCGCGCCATTCAATGTACTTCAGTCGTGTATGGCGGTTCGGATCCCATAACGGGTCGCCTTCAATTTCCGTGTAATTCCGCGCGTGATACACCAGCACGTCCCTGCCGTTTTCTTCCCGCGTAAAGCTGTTATGCCCCGGCCCATACTGCTGATTTTCCCAGCTGGTGGTGAAGACTGGACGCGCAGATTTCTGCCAGGCAGTGCTGTCGAGCGGATCGGCCATCATGTCGATGCTGAGCATTCCCAGGCAGTAATTCTCATCAGTTGCGCTGGCGGAATAGGTGACAAACAGCCGATCGCCGTGATGAATAACTGCTGGGCCCTCATTGACGCTAAAGCCTGCGCACTCCCACTCATACTCCGGCCGGCTGAGCATCACCGGTGCGCTTTTCAGCGTCCAGGGATTAAGCAATTCCGCGAGATAGAGATTGGAATTACCCGGAATAGCGGGATCCTTCTGTGCCCACAGATACCAGTTTTTGCCCTGATGCACGAAATGCGTCGCATCAAGCGAGAAAGAGTCGATTGGGGTAAACACTCGGCGAACAGGTTGCCAGTGGCCGGAAAGCGGATCGCTGTCATCACACACCAGCGCATACATGCGATGCTGAAACAGGCCATCTTTGATGTCGCGCGTTGGGGCAGCAGCAAAGTAAATCACCCATTGTCCATTGATGTGATGCAGTTCCGGCGCCCAAATCAACGCACTGAATGGTCCGGTTTCGGGTTTACGCCACACCGTCACCGCTTCCGCCTCAATCAGGCCGTTCAGCGTGTCGGCGTGACGAATTTCGAGTCGGTCATACTCTGGCACCGATGCCACGAAGTAGTAGCCTTCGCCATGACGCAGGATAAATGGATCGGCGCGTTGGGTAATAAAGGGATTTGGCCAGCTCATTTGATCTCTCCAGGTTGCGGGGTGACAGTCAGGGAGGCAGGGGATAATTCAAGTGCGTTGGCACGGCGTAGCGCAAGATCATCCTGAATGATGCGCATGAGTTTGCGATCCACCTTCAGCAAGCGCACCACACCGGCGGTGATCAGATAGCCGACACCGGGAATCACGGTAAACAGCAGCATGATGCCGTTGATGGCCGAAGGCTGTTGCTGTTGAGCGCTTGCGTCATACCCATAGATAGACAGCAGGAAACCGACCATCGCGCCAGCCACAGCCAGGCCGACTTTCAGGAAGAACAGATTGCCGGAGAAGCTCATACCGGTGATACGTTTCCCCGTTTTCCATTCACCATAATCATCGACATCCGCCATCAGCGACCAATGCAGCGGTGACGGGATTTGATGCAGGATATTCAGCAGGAAGTAGGCGACGACAACCGCCACAGTCGCATGAGGATCAATCCAATAGAAACCGCACGAGAAGAGTGCCAGCGCGATATTGGTCCAGAAAAACACCTTCAGCTTGCACCAGCGGTCGGTGAGTATTTTTGCCAGGGTGCTTCCGAACATCATGCCAATCACACCGAGGCTAATAAACAGCGTGGCAAAGTGTGTGGATTGTCCCATTACCCAGGTGACGTAATACATGGTGGCAGCCATGCGGATAAAGCCGGGGCAGACATTGCAAAACGTCAGCAGCAAGATGCGCACCCACTGATCGTTCTTCCAGACATCGCGCAGGTCTTTCTTCAGATCGTCATTACTGGGCGCGGCTGGACGGATACGTTCGCGAACCGTGGCAAAACAGAACAGGAACATCACCAGGCCAATCAGTGCCAGCACGCTCATCGCCATTTGATACCCGCGCGCTTTGTTGTCACCGCCAAACCAATCGGCCATCGGCAGCAGAGAGAGCGACAGAATCAGCGTCGCTACGCCCACCATCACAAAGCGATAGGATTGGCAGGAGACGCGCTCACCGGGATCGTTGGTAATCACACCGCCCAGTGAGCAGTAGGGAATATTGATCGCGGTATAGGTGAGAGACATTAAGAAGTAGGTGACAAAGGCCCAGATGACTTTGTTCTCATAGCTCCAGTCTGGCGTGGTGAACATCAGCACACTGAACAGCACATAGGGGACGGAAACCCACAGTAGCCACGGGCGAAAACGTCCCCAGCGGCTTTGGGTACGATCGGCGATGGCGCCCATAATGGGATCGGTGACGGCATCCAGCACGCGAACAGAGAGCAGCAGCGTGCCAACCAGCGCGGGTGCGAGGCCAAACACATCGGTGTAGAAATAGTTAAGGAAAAGCATGATCGCACCGCCGATCATATTACATCCGGCATCGCCCATGCCATATCCCAGTTTCTCTCTGAATGAGAGCGCTGCGCCTTTCATTGTTCGTCTCCCGCGAAAAGGTGAGACGAAATTATCAGCGTTAAATCAGTAACCTGCTGGGGAATAATTGGTCACGTAGATGGACAAAACAGGTGGGCGCAGAAAAGTGTGAGGCAGATCAGGAATGTTGCCCGGCGCTGACGAGCCGGGCAAGAGCATACATTAGGCTTTTTGCACTTTATTTTTGATGGTGTAACCCACTGCCAGGATAATGATCCAGACAGGAATCAGCCATACAGAAATCGCCATACCCGGCGTCATCGCCATGATGACCAGTACGGCCGCCATGAACGCGAGGCAGAGCCAGTTACCAAACGGATAGAGCACGGCTTTAAAGCGCGTGGTCACACCCTGCTGGTCTTTCTTCTTACGGAATTTCATGTGCGCGAGGCTGATCATCGCCCAGTTGATCACCAGCGCAGAGACCACCAGTGACATCAGCAGGCCAAAGGCTTCGCCCGGCATCAGGTAGTTGATCAGGACGCACAGCGCTGTGGCTACTGCAGAGACCAAAATGGTTGCCACTGGCACGCCGCGTTTATCAACATTGAGCAGCGCTTTAGGTGCATTACCCTGCTGCGCTAAGCCGAACAGCATACGGCTGTTGCAATACACGCAGCTGTTGTAGACCGACAGCGCCGCCGTCAGGATCACCACATTCAACGCGTTGGCGACGAAGGCATCACCCAATTCGTGGAAGATCAACACAAACGGGCTGGTCTCTTCGGTGACGCGCGTCCATGGCAGCAATGACAGTAACACTGCCAGTGAACCAATATAGAAAATCAGGATACGCCACAGTACCTGGTTAGTGGCTTTCGGGATGCTTTCTTGCGGATTGTCAGCCTCAGCCGCCGTGATACCCACCAGCTCAAGACCACCAAACGAGAACATAATGATCGCCATCATCATCACCAGGCCGGTCATACCGTGTGGCAGGAATCCACCCTGGCTCCACAGGTTAGTGACGCTGGCCTGCGGACCGGCGTTGCCGCTGAACAGCAGCCAGCCGCCGAACAGGATCATGCCGATAACCGCGACGACTTTGATGATCGCGAACCAGAATTCCATTTCCCCAAACACTTTTACGTTGGTCAGGTTAATGGCGTTGATGACGACGAAGAAGATCGCCGCACTAGCCCAGGTCGGGAATTCGGGATACCAGAATTGGATGTATTTACCGACGGCACTCAGTTCAGCCATGGCAACCAGGACATACAGCACCCAGTAGTTCCAGCCAGAGGCGAAACCGGCAAAGTTGCCCCAATACTTATAGGCGAAGTGGCTGAAGCTGCCGGCAACCGGCTCTTCCACGACCATTTCACCTAACTGGCGCATAATCAGAAAGGCAATAAATCCTGCAATCGCATAACCGAGAATCACGGCCGGACCGGCCGATTTAATCACTGATGCGCTACCCAGAAACAGGCCAGTACCCACGGCACCGCCCAGCGCAATCAGCTGAATATGGCGATTTTTCAGGCCGCGTTGCAGCGATTCGCCATGCTGTTGTTCCATACAAACCTCGTGATGTTGTTATTGTGCACCTGCAGTGCGCGCACTGTAAGGCTGTTTTACGCAATGTATTCTTTTCTTTACGGTATTTGGCGTGCTGTGTGCATGCTGAAACTACCATGGCGACCAGAATAGTGATAAGCGCGCCGCTTTGCACCTGCTTTTGCTTTTTGTGCTGAGAGATGGCTGAAAAAGCAGCACTATCCACTGGGTGTCGCTCGCGCTATTTCTGACATGAAAAATCAATAAACACGAATAGCTTTCCCTTATGGTTGCCTGTAAGGCTTAGGGCTAACTCAGTGTAAGGTTTGGTAAAAGTGAAATCTGTTAACAATTCACTTACGGAGCAAATATATGCCTTTATCACGGTAAGTTAGCGCTCTGTAACAGCGATATACCCCGGAAGTGTGATGCCTGCCATATAGACACAAGGTGAATACTTTGTTACTTTACGGGCACCATTTTTCAATTGGTATTACCAATTTACTCCGGACGTTTTCACAATAAGAAGGGAAGATGGCTTACAGTAAAATTCGCCAACCCAAGCTCTCCGATGCAATCGAGCAACAGTTGGAGTCTCTCATTATGGAAGGGACGCTCCAGCCAGGTGAAAAGCTTCTCCCCGAGCGCGAACTGGCGAAACAGTTTGATGTCTCACGTCCATCCCTGCGCGAAGCGATTCAGAGCCTGGAAGCCAAAGGCCTGCTGCTGCGCCGTCAGGGCGGTGGTACCTTCGTGCAAACAAATCTCTGGCAAAGCATGAGCGATCCCTTAGTCAGCCTGCTTGCCGAACATCCAGAATCCCAGTTTGACCTGCTGGAAACCCGTCACGCGCTGGAAGGTGTTGCTGCCTATTATGCGGCGCTACGTGGCACGGATGAAGACTTGCAGCGTATTCGCGACTGCCATGTTCACATCCAACAGGCGCAGGACAGCGGCGATCTGGATGCTGAAGCAGATGCAGTGATGAAGTATCAGATCGCTGTCACAGAAGCCGCCCATAATGTGGTGCTTTTACATTTGCTGCGTTCCATGGGCCCTATGCTGGAACAAAACGTCCGTCAGAATTTCGAATTGCTTTACGCTCGCCGGGAAATGCTGGCGAAAGTGAGCGGTCACCGCGCCAGTATCTTTGAGGCGATTGTGGCTCGTGAGCCAGAACAAGCACGCGAGGCATCCCATCGTCACCTGGCGTTTATTGAGGAAATCTTGCTGGATAGAAGTCGGGAGCAGAGCCGTCGTGAACGCTCCCTGCGTCGTTTACAGCAACGTAAGGAATAACGCACGGCAACGAACGTGCGGACATAAACGACGGGCCTGTCTTACTTGTGCTGTGAACCAGAAGCAAAGCACAAGCAGACAGGCTCCTGATAATTCAACGTATTAGACACAGATAAGGAACACACCCCATGTCAGAACGTTTACAGAATGACGTGGATCCGATCGAAACTCGTGACTGGCTACAGGCGATCGAATCGGTCATCCGTGAAGAAGGTGTTGAGCGCGCGCAGTATCTGCTTGATCAGGTATTGAACGCAGCACGCAAAGGTGGCGTGAAAGTGGCTGGCGGTGCGTCGGCTATCAGTAACTACATCAACTCTATTGCTGTTGAAGATGAACCGGACTATCCGGGCAACACCTCTCTTGAACGTCGTATCCGTTCCGCAATTCGCTGGAACGCCATTATGTCGGTCCTGCGTGCATCGAAGAAAGATCTGGAGCTGGGTGGTCACCTCTCATCTTTCCAGTCTTCTGCCACCATTTATGAAGTGTGCTTCAACCACTTCTTCCGTGCGCGCAGTGATAAAGACGGCGGCGATCTGGTTTACTTCCAGGGTCATATTTCTCCAGGCATCTACTCACGTGCTTTCCTTGAAGGCCGTCTGACCGAAGAGCAGATGAACAACTTCCGTCAGGAAGTGCACGGTAAAGGTCTGTCTTCTTACCCGCACCCGAAACTGATGCCTGACTTCTGGCAGTTCCCAACCGTTTCAATGGGCCTCGGTCCATTGAACGCGATCTATCAGGCGAAGTTCCTGAAATATCTGGAACACCGTGGCCTGAAAGACACGTCTAACCAGACCGTTTACGCCTTCCTCGGTGATGGCGAGATGGATGAGCCAGAATCTAAAGGTGCGATCACCATCGCCACCCGTGAGAAGCTGGACAACCTGGTGTTCATCATTAACTGTAACCTGCAGCGCCTCGATGGCCCGGTTACCGGTAATGGCAAAATCATCAACGAGCTGGAAGGCATCTTTGCCGGTGCTGGCTGGAACGTGATTAAAGTGATCTGGGGCGCACGTTGGGATGAACTGCTGAAGCAGGACACCAGCGGCAAACTGATCCAGCTGATGAACGAAACCGTTGATGGTGACTACCAGACCTTCAAATCCCGTGATGGCGCCTACGTGCGTGAGCACTTCTTCGGTAAATACCCGGAGACCGCTGCACTGGTGAAAGACTGGTCAGACGAAGAGATCTTCGCCCTGAACCGTGGTGGCCACGATCCGAAGAAAATCTACGCGGCACTGAAAAAAGCGCAGGACACCAAAGGTCAGCCGACCCTGATCCTGGCACATACCATCAAAGGTTATGGTATGGGTGACACGGCGGAAGGTAAAAACATCGCGCACCAGGTGAAGAAGATGAACATGGATGGCGTTCGCTACATCCGTGATCGCTTCAACGTGCCAGTGGCTGACGATCAGATCGAAAGCCTGCCGTACGTGACCTTCGAGAAAGGTTCTGACGAGTATAACTACCTGCACGGTCAGCGTGAGAAGCTGGGTGGCTACCTGCCAACCCGTCAGGCAGAGTTCAGCGAGAAGCTGGAGATGCCAACGCTGGAAGAGTTCAAACCGTTGCTGGAAGAGCAGAACAAAGAGATCTCGACCACCATCGCGTTTGTACGTGCCCTTAACGTGATGCTGAAGAACAAGTCGATCAAAGATCGTCTGGTGCCAATCCTTGCGGATGAAGCGCGTACCTTCGGTATGGAAGGTCTGTTCCGTCAGATCGGTATTTACAGCCCGAACGGCCAGCAGTACACCCCGCAGGACCGTGAGCAGGTTGCTTACTATAAAGAAGACGAGAAAGGCCAGATTCTGCAGGAAGGGATCAACGAGCTGGGCGCAGGTTCATCCTGGCTGGCGGCGGCGACCTCTTACAGCACCAACAACCTGCCGATGATTCCGTTCTACATCTATTACTCGATGTTCGGTTTCCAGCGTATCGGCGATCTGATGTGGCTGGCGGGCGACCAACAGGCGCGCGGCTTCCTGGTCGGCGGTACCTCAGGTCGTACGACGCTGAACGGTGAAGGTCTGCAGCATGAAGATGGTCACAGCCACATTCAGTCGCTGACTATTCCGAACTGTATCTCTTACGATCCGTCTTACGCGTACGAAGTGGCGGTCATCATGCAAGATGGCCTGGTACGTATGTACGGCGAAGCGCAGGAAAACATCTACTACTACATCACCACGCTGAACGAAAACTACCACATGCCTGCGATGCCGCAGGGTGCGGAAGAGGGTATCCGTAAAGGTATCTACAAGCTGGAAACCGTAGACGGTAGCAAAGGCAAAGTACAGCTGCTGGGTTCAGGTTCTATCCTGCGTCACGTGCGTGAAGCGGCACAGATCCTGGCGAAAGACTATGGCATCGGTTCTGATGTCTACAGCGTCACCTCGTTCACCGAACTGGCTCGTGATGGCCAGGATTGTGAGCGCTGGAACATGCTGCATCCAACCGAAGCCCCACGCGTCCCGTACATCGCTCAGGTGATGAACGAAGCGCCAGCTGTTGCCTCAACCGACTACATGAAGCTGTTCGCAGAACAGGTTCGCAGCTACGTACCTTCAAGCGATTATCGCGTACTGGGTACCGATGGCTTCGGTCGTTCAGACAGCCGCGAAAACCTGCGTCACCACTTCGAAGTGGATGCATCGTATGTTGTGGTTGCAGCGCTGGGTGAGCTGGCTAAACGCGGCGAAATCGATAAGAAAGTGGTGGCAGAAGCGATCACCAAATTCAGCATCGATGCCGATAAAGTTAACCCGCGTCTGGCTTAAGAGGTAAGAGAGTAATGGCTATCGAAATTAACGTACCGGATATCGGGTCAGACGAAGTTGAAGTCACCGAAATCCTGGTGAAGGTGGGCGACAAAGTTGAAGCTGAACAGTCGCTGATCACCGTGGAAGGCGATAAAGCCTCGATGGAAGTGCCTTCGCCACAGGCTGGCGTAGTGAAAGAGATTAAAATCTCTACCGGTGACAAAGTGAATACCGGTTCGCTGATCATGATCTTTGAAGCCGAAGGCGCAGCGGCTGCTGCACCAGCGGCAGAAGAGAAAAAAGCGGAAGCGGCTCCTGCTCCGGCGGCTGCGGCCGTCAGCAAAGAGGTCAACGTGCCAGACATCGGCGGTGATGAAGTTGAAGTCACTGAGATTCTGGTGAAAGTGGGCGATAAAGTTGAAGCTGAACAATCTCTGCTTACTGTTGAAGGCGACAAAGCTTCAATGGAAGTGCCAGCACCGTTCGCGGGCGTGGTGAAAGAGATCAAAATCGCCACCGGCGATAAAGTGAATACTGGCTCGCTGATCATGATCTTCGAAGCAGAAGGTGCTGCACCGGCTGCGGCCCCAGCGGCGAAGCAGGAAGCGGCTCCGGCTGCAGCCCCTGCTGCTGCGGGTGGCGCGAAAGACGTCAACGTGCCAGACATCGGCGGCGATGAAGTTGAAGTCACCGAAGTGCTGGTCAAAGTGGGCGACAAAGTCACCGCTGAGCAGTCACTGATTGTGGTTGAAGGCGACAAAGCGTCAATGGAAGTGCCTGCGCCATTCGCCGGTACGGTGAAAGAGCTGAAAGTCTCTACCGGCGATAAAGTCAGCACCGGTTCACTGATCATGGTGTTCGAAGTAGAAGGCGCTGCGCCTGCTGCTGCGGCACCTGCGGCGAAACAGGAAGCGGCTCCGGCTCCAGCGGCAGCGAAACCTGCTGCAGCGCCAGCAGCAAAAGCTGATGCGAAAGGTGAGTTTGCTGAAAACGACGCTTACGTCCACGCTACCCCGGTGATTCGTCGCCTGGCGCGCGAGTTCGGTGTCAATCTGGCGAAAGTCAAAGGCACCGGCCGTAAAGGTCGCATCCTGAAAGAAGACGTACAGTCTTACGTGAAAGATGCAGTGAAACGCGCAGAAGCAGCGCCGGCTGCTGCAGCGAGTGGCGGAAGCCTGCCGGGTCTGCTGCCTTGGCCGAAAGTGGACTTCAGCAAGTTCGGTGAAGTGGAAGAAGTGGAACTGGGCCGTATCCAGAAAATCTCGGGTGCGAACCTGAGCCGTAACTGGGTAGTTATCCCGCACGTTACGCACTTCGACAAGACTGATATCACCGATCTGGAAGCGTTCCGTAAACAGCAGAACGCCGAAGCGGAAAAACGTAAGCTGGATGTGAAGTTCACCCCTGTGGTGTTCATCATGAAAGCCGTTGCCGCTGCGCTGGAGCAGATGCCGCGTTTCAACAGTTCACTGTCTGAAGATGCACAACGCCTGACGCTGAAGAAATACATCAACATCGGTGTGGCGGTTGATACGCCAAACGGTCTGGTGGTTCCAGTGTTCAAAGATGTGAACAAGAAAGGCATCACTGAGCTGTCGCGTGAGCTGATGGCGATTTCTAAGAAAGCGCGTGATGGCAAACTGACCGCTGGCGATATGCAGGGCGGTTGCTTCACCATCTCTAGCCTTGGCGGCCTGGGCACCACGCACTTCGCACCTATCGTGAATGCGCCAGAAGTGGCGATCCTCGGTGTGTCTAAGTCTGCGATGGAACCGGTGTGGAACGGTAAAGAGTTTGAACCGCGTCTGATGATGCCAATCTCTCTCTCCTTCGACCACCGCGTGATCGACGGTGCTGATGGTGCGCGCTTTATCACCATCATCAACAACACACTGTCCGACATTCGCCGTCTGGTGATGTGAAGTTAATCAAGGCCGGCAAATGCCGGCCTTGTTGTAAGCATTCGGAGTTGCCGCGGTTGGCAGTTTATTAACAATTCTGTAAACTCTTGCGGTGAAATGTCCCGGTGGATTTAGGGCATGCAGAGCCTGGGATAGGCTCTACGTCTGGCCGCCGGCAATCTAATAAGAGGTCATGATGAGTACAGAGATTAAAACTCAAGTCGTGGTACTTGGGGCAGGTCCTGCAGGTTACTCTGCAGCCTTCCGTTGCGCTGATTTAGGTCTGGAAACCGTAATCGTTGAGCGTTACAGCACCCTCGGTGGTGTTTGTCTGAACGTAGGCTGTATCCCGTCAAAAGCGCTGCTTCATGTTGCGAAAGTGATCGAAGAAGCCAAAGCACTGGAAGAGCACGGTATCGTGTTTGGCCAGCCGCAAACTGACATCAACAAGATCCGTACCTGGAAAGAAAAAGTTATCACCCAACTGACTGGCGGTCTGGCCGGTATGGCGAAAGGCCGTAAAGTGAAAGTGGTAACCGGTCTGGGTAAATTCACCGGTGCTAACACCCTGGTGGTGGAAGGTGAGGGTGGCGCAACCACCATCAACTTCGACAACGCGATTATCGCTGCAGGCTCGCGCCCGATTGAGCTGCCATTCATCCCACACAACGATCCACGCGTGTGGGATTCAACCGATGCGCTGGAACTGAAAGAAGTGCCTAAGCGTCTGCTGGTTATGGGCGGCGGCATCATCGGTCTGGAAATGGCCACCGTGTATAACGCGCTGGGTTCAGAGATCGATGTGGTTGAAATGTTCGACCAGGTTATCCCTGCTGCCGATAAAGACGTGGTGAAGGTCTTCACCAAACGTATCAGCAAGAAATTCAACCTGATGCTGGAAACCAAAGTCACTGCTGTTGAAGCGAAAGACGATGGTATCTACGTGTCAATGGAAGGCAAAAAAGCCCCGGCTGAAGCGCAGCGTTATGACGCAGTGCTGGTGGCGATTGGCCGTGTGCCAAACGGTAAAGGCCTGGATGCGGGTAAAGCGGGCGTGGAAGTGGACGAACGTGGGTTCATCCGCGTCGACAAACAGCTGCGTACCAACGTGCCACACATCTTTGCTATCGGCGACATCGTCGGTCAGCCAATGCTGGCGCACAAAGGTGTGCACGAAGGCCACGTCGCGGCAGAAGTGATTTCAGGTCTGAAGCACTACTTCGATCCGAAAGTGATCCCTTCTATCGCCTATACCGAGCCAGAAGTTGCCTGGGTAGGTCTGACCGAGAAAGAAGCGAAAGAGAAGGGCATCAGCTACGAAGTCTCCACCTTCCCGTGGGCTGCTTCTGGCCGTGCAATCGCTTCTGACTGTGCAGACGGTATGACCAAACTGATCTTCGACAAAGAAACTCACCGTGTGATCGGTGGCGCGATTGTCGGCACCAACGGCGGCGAGCTGCTGGGTGAAATCGGTCTGGCGATCGAAATGGGCTGTGATGCAGAAGACATCGCACTGACCATTCACGCGCACCCAACCTTGCATGAGTCAGTTGGTCTGGCGGCAGAAGTGTTTGAAGGTAGCATCACTGACCTGCCAAACCCGAAAGCGAAAAAGAAATAATTTTTCGTGCTAAATAAAGAAACGGCTCCTTAGTGGAGCCGTTTTTTATTACGGGTTCTATTTAATTGAATCGATAAATAAGGCGCTGGAGCTAACGCATAAGCCCTGCCGGAAATAGCAGGGGCGAACCCCTGCTATTGAAGCGTTACTGCCTGACTTCGTAAGCCATTACCGCAGATAATTCAGCAGTGAATACCTTGAATCGTAATTCACAGAGTGTATTGCGATTCACCAGGCACAATACAAATAGCATGAGCCCGCCGATAATCAGCTTGCTGAATGATAACTTCATAATCACTTACTCCTTGCATTAGCAGGAGCAAGCAACTACCCTAACATTGCTTAGGTGTTTTGGGTAGTTGCCTGCTCGTGCGGTTGATGAAAATTGACCGCATGAGTTTCTCACTCCACAATCCACCTCAATTGATATTGCTTGAGGCAGATTGCCTCAAGCGCCCGCAGGCAGTCTACGCGATTTATTTCTTATTTCACGTCTAATTTAGCTTTAATTTTAATTAAATTCCCCAGTTTTATCGTTAATCTTTAATTAAAGATATTAAGTGTTCATGTAATTAATTATTGATATCTTTAATCCAATCAATAAAATTCCTGAGCGGTGCAGAAAGGTATTTCCTGCTGGGATAATAGAGCCAGAATCCTTCTTCAATCTGAGTATACTCAGTAAGTATTTCAAGTAATTCCCCTCTAGCCAAAGCAGCGTTGACCGCGTCCTGATGTAAAAAGGCGATTCCTAATCCGGCACATGCCGCTTGCAGAATGCGCTCATTATTGTCCAGCACCAGTGAGCCTTTTACCGCCACTTCCTGCTTGCGCCCGTCTTGCCAAAATTCCCAACGATAGCGACGTCCGCTCGGAAAGCGCCGCTCAATACAGGGAAACTGCAACAATTCTGCCGGGAACTGCGGAACGCCATGTTGAGCAAGAAAAGCCGGGCTGGCCACCGCCAGTGCGCGCATCGGCTTGCCAAAGGGCACTGCGATCATATCCTGCGCCAGCACATCGCCATAGCGTACGCCTGCATCAAAACCACTCTCAACGATATCTACCAACGCGTCATTGCTGTCGATCTCCAGCGTAATCTCCGGGTAGCGTTGCACGAACGGTAAAATGACGGATTGGAAAAACAGCGCCTCCGCCGAACGCGGCATGCTGATGCGCAACACGCCACGAGGATCGCGACGCCAGTCATTCAGTTCATCCACCGCCTGTGAAAGATCGGCCAGCGCAGGCTGGATACGCAGCAAGAATCGCTCGCCGGCTTCGGTCAGCGCCACTCTCCGCGTGGTGCGGTGCAGCAGACGCACTCCCAGCCGCTCCTCAAAATTGCGCATAGCATGGCTCAGGCTCGAGGGCGTGACATTTCGCTCCTCAGCGGCTTTGCGAAAACTCAGATGCTGCGCGATAGCGGCAAACATCTCCAGTTCCTGCATTGATGCACGGTAGTTGTTCATTGCTGAATTCCACTCACTAAATCAACGAAAATCGCGCAATTGTTGCTGCGATTGCTGAGGTTTATAACATTAACACCGTAAGCGAAGAGGATAAATCAATGCAACAGCGTCAATTAGGCAGTCAGGGATTACAGGTTTCAGCGTTAGGATTGGGCTGCATGGGCATGAACTTTGCCTATGGTCAGAATGATGAAAAGCAAGCGTTGAATACGCTGGCGCGTGCATTTGAACTCGGCGTCAATTTCCTCGATACCGCTGAAGTGTATGGTCCTTTCACCAATGAGATGTTACTGGCGAAAGCGATCAAAGGCCGTAGCGATATCAAAGTGGCGACCAAGTTTGGTTTCCGCATTACCGATCATGGGGAGGGCTGGGAGCGCATTACCGGTGCCAATAGCGAACCGGCGCATATCCGCCGCGCCGTGGAAGGCTCACTTCAGCGCCTGGGTGTCGAAGCCATTGAATTGCTGTATCAGCATCGTCTCGATCCAGCCGTGCCGATTGAGGATGTGGTAGGCGTGATGGCGGATCTGGTGCGTGAAGGGAAGGTGAAGTATCTCGGTTTATCCGAAGTCTCATCCGCCACGTTACGCCGCGCGCAGGCGGTGCATCCGATTTCGGCCCTGCAGAGCGAATACTCTCTGTGGACGCGCGATCCGGAGCAAGAAATTCTCGCCACCTGCCGTGAGCTGAATATCGGATTTGTCCCTTACAGTCCGTTAGGCCGCGGCTTCCTCACCGGTAAATTCCCGGCGGCGACCACGCTGGCGGAAGATGATTTTCGTCGCTACCTGCCGCGTTTCCAACAGGACGCACAGGCGCATAACCAGAAGTTAGTGAATCAGCTTTCAGAGATGGCTGCAGGTTATGATGCGACAGCAGCACAACTGGCGCTGGCGTGGGTGCTGGCGAAAGGTGAGGATATCGTGCCGATCCCTGGTGCCAGTAAAATCGCCAATCTGGAACAGAACTGTGCTGCGGCCGCTCTCACACTTCATTCAGCCGATATTAAGGCCCTGGATACGCTATTCAATCCACAAAATATTCAGGGTGAGCGCTACAACGAAAGCGAATTCACCCTGATCGATCGCTAATTTTTAGCCCTTCAATCACAAAATGGCAGGCTCAGGTGGCCTGCTTTTTTGTGTGACCCCGCTCAAAATCCAGATAAATCTGCTAAATAACGCGCGGATGTTGCTTTTTTGTAAACAGATTAACAATCAGCCGAAATGCTGCTATGCTGGCCGACGCGGAACCGGGCACCTCACCCTACTGTTTGACAGCTCAAGGGGTGTACCGGAAAGCTATACAATGAGAGCGAGGAGAACGTCGTGCTAGAAGAATACCGTAAGCACGTTGCCGAGCGTGCTGCCCAGGGAATCGTACCTAAGCCGTTAGATGCTTCCCAAATGGCCGCGCTGGTTGAACTGCTGAAAAACCCGCCAGCGGGTGAAGAAGAATTCCTGACCGATCTATTGGTCAACCGTGTACCCCCAGGTGTTGATGAAGCGGCTTATGTAAAAGCTGGTTTCCTGGCAGCTGTCACGAAGGGCGAAGCCCTCTCTCCTCTGGTTACTCGCGAAAAGGCAGTTGAACTGCTGGGCACCATGCAGGGTGGCTACAACATCCATGCCCTGATCGAAGCGCTTGACGATGAAGCACTGGCTCCGATTGCCGCTGAAGCCCTGTCCCATACGCTGCTGATGTTCGATAACTTCTACGATGTCGAAGAGAAAGCGAAAGCGGGTAACCCCCACGCGAAGAAAATTATCCAGTCCTGGGCCGATGCTGAGTGGTTCCTGAAGCGTCCTAAGCTGGCTGAAAAAATCACCACCACCGTGTTTAAAGTGACCGGCGAAACCAACACCGATGACCTCTCTCCGGCACCGGATGCATGGTCTCGCCCGGATATTCCACTGCACGCACTGGCGATGTTGAAAAACCCACGTGATGGTATCGAACCCGACGATGCCGGCAACATTGGGCCGATCAAACAGATCGAAGAATTGCAGAAAAAAGGCTTCCCGCTGACCTACGTCGGTGACGTGGTGGGTACCGGTTCTTCCCGTAAATCTGCCACCAACTCGGTGTTGTGGTTCATGGGCGATGACATTCCGTACGTGCCAAACAAAAAAGGCGGCGGTCTGTGCCTCGGCGGTAAAATCGCACCGATCTTCTTCAACACCATGGAAGATGCGGGCGCACTGCCGATCGAAGTGGATGTTGACCGTCTGAACATGGGCGATGTGATTGACGTTTACCCGTACAAGGGTGAAGTGCGCAATCATGAAACCGACGAACTGCTGGCGACCTTCGAGCTGAAAACCGAAGTGCTGCTGGATGAAGTGCGTGCCGGTGGCCGTATTCCACTGATCATTGGTCGTGGCCTGACCACCAAAGCACGTGAGTCTCTGGGGCTGCCGCACAGCGATGTGTTTGTGAAAGCCAAAGACGTTGCAGAGAGCACCCGTGGTTATTCATTGGCGCAGAAAATGGTTGGCCGTGCCTGTGGCGTTGAAGGTATCCGTCCGGGTGCCTACTGTGAACCTAAAATGACCTCTGTAGGTTCTCAGGACACCACCGGTCCAATGACCCGTGATGAACTGAAAGACCTGGCGTGCCTCGGCTTCTCATCCGATTTAGTCATGCAGTCATTCTGTCATACCGCAGCCTATCCTAAGCCGGTTGACGTGACCACGCACCACACCCTGCCTGACTTCATTATGAACCGTGGCGGTGTCTCACTGCGTCCGGGTGACGGCGTTATCCACAGCTGGCTGAACCGTATGCTGCTGCCAGATACCGTGGGTACCGGCGGCGATTCACACACCCGTTTCCCAATCGGTATCTCCTTCCCGGCAGGTTCTGGTCTGGTGGCATTTGCTGCTGCGACCGGCGTGATGCCACTGGATATGCCTGAGTCGGTACTGGTGCGCTTCAAAGGCGAAATGCAGCCGGGCATTACCCTGCGCGATCTGGTTCACGCCATCCCACTGTACGCCATCAAAGCGGGTCTGCTGACTGTTGAGAAGAAAGGGAAGAAAAACATCTTCTCTGGCCGCGTGCTGGAAATCGAAGGTCTGCCGAAACTGAAAGTGGAGCAGGCATTTGAACTGACCGATGCGTCAGCTGAGCGTTCTGCAGCGGGCTGTACCATCAAGCTGGATAAAGAGCCGATCATTGAGTATCTGAACTCAAACATCGTGCTGCTGAAGTGGATGATCTCCGAAGGTTACGGCGATCGTCGTACGCTGGAGCGCCGTGTAGAAGGCATGCAGAAATGGCTGGCGGATCCGCAACTGCTGGAAGGCGATGCGGATGCAGAATATGCGGCAGTGATCGATATCGATCTGGCCGAAATCAAAGAGCCAATCCTGTGTGCACCAAACGATCCGGACGATGCGCGCTGGTTGTCTGATGTGCAGGGCGAGAAGATCGATGAAGTGTTCATCGGTTCTTGTATGACCAACATCGGTCACTTCCGTGCAGCGGGTAAACTGCTGGATGCGCACAAAGGCCAACTGCCAACCCGTCTGTGGGTGGCGCCGCCTACTAAGATGGATGCCGCACAGCTGACGGAAGAGGGCTATTACAGCGTCTTCGGTAAGAGCGGTGCGCGTATCGAAATCCCAGGTTGCTCACTCTGCATGGGTAACCAGGCGCGTGTGAAAGACGGTGCGACAGTGGTTTCCACCTCAACCCGTAACTTCCCGAACCGCCTCGGTACCGGCGCGAACGTGTTCCTGGCTTCGGCTGAGTTGGCTGCGGTAGCCTCGTTGCTGGGCAAATTGCCTACGCCAGATGAGTATCAGCAGTTTATGGTTCAGGTTGATAAGACGGCGGCAGATACTTACCGCTATCTCAACTTTGACCAGCTGGGTCAGTACACTGAAAAAGCTGACGGTGTAATCTTCCAGACCGCTGTTTAATCGGCGCGAAGGATGAAGAGGGGACGATGCGAATCGTCCCTTTTTTTATGCGTAAACCAATAGATCAAATAAATGACATTGTCATTTTTTAAAAATAATAAGTGATGGTCATCAATGATTGTGATTTTTAACACTCTCAATAATTATGTTTTAATTTTAATTATCGCGGTGAGTTAACACTGTTTGCGCATAATTATGTAAGCATATCGTTAATTATCATTTTACATCGGATAGGCTTTAATTTTTACCTAACGAAATAACCAAGCAATATGCTACTTAAAATGGATTTAAGTCAGCATTAATGCCAGAACTTAACGCAAATATAGCGAGTTGGCTTGTATTCAGATTATTCCGAATTCAATCCTTTCCAAATTTATCCCATCCAGTTATGTTTTAAAAAAGTGACACTTATCGCTTCGCTTAAAAAGCGGCTGAGTGCACTCAATCTGCGATATTAAATGATAAGTTCTTAACACTTGTATAAAGGGTGTGCGCTGTAAAATGCATCACAGTGTAAAAGTGTTTAATCATTTCCAGGTATCGCTATCTAAATCTATCCATTGCAATTGTGTGGGGGAAAAATGGAATTCAAATCCGCATTCTGTGCTTTATCGATGGCTGTTATCTGTAGTTCACCTTTAACCGTGCAAGCGGCAGGCACATTGACCGGGCAAGTGGGCATTCAGGTGGTCATCAGCGATGGCTGCACTGTCGGTAACAATGATTCCAGTGGCACCACCAATGACTGGGGTTCGATTAATTTCGGTACCTATGCCGATCTTGCCAATATCATTGATGGTAGCGTATTGGGATCGGATGGCAGCAGCAGTGTTACGGTCACCTGCACCAGCGGATTATCCCCTACGCTAACCTTAGATGGCGGGTTAAATGGCAGCAGTACGCTGCGCAACATGACTTCCGGTACCACTTTAATCCCTTATCGACTCTATTCTGACTCCTCCCGTAGCACGGAAATTGCCGTGAACGGCAGTGTGTCACTTTCCGCTGACGGAACCGCGCAGGATGTGCCGATTTACGGTCGTATTTTACCTTCAGACCAAAGCACCACGGCGCCAGCCTCAGGCACTTACGTTGATACCGTAACGGCGACACTCGCCTGGTAATAGCGCCATGGCGCGCTACCTTATCGCCGCTGGCTGGCTGCTGAGTGCATCACCCTGTTTCGCCAGCAGCACCACCGACAGTTTTCAGGTCACCGCCGAAATTACCAGTGGTTGTGCGTTTGGCAGTTCGGGCAGCAGTAGCAGCACGGATTTCGGCACGCTGGATTTTGGCACGATGTCGGCGATCAGCAGCAATATCGATGTGGCGAGCAGCAGTGGTGCGGGTTCGATTGTGGTGACCTGCACGCCGGGAACGGCCATCACTCTCGCACTGGACTACGGTGAAAATGGCGGAAGTTCCAGCTCGCGATACCTGAGCAACGGCAGCGCAACATTGGCGTATCAGCTCTATCAGGATGCGGCACACACCACGGTATGGGGCAGCGATTCCCTGGCCTACAGCGTGTCGTCATTTCCTGATAGCACACAAACTTACACTGTTTATGGACGCTTGTTTGCCACGGCTGGCTTACCCGCTTCTGGCACTTATAGCGACACCGTAACGGTCACACTGACCTATTGAAGATGAAAAAATGGCTCCTGATTGCTCTGTTTACGTTACAGAGTTCGCTGTTGCATGCCGCCAGTTCAGTGTTGGTCTGGCCGATTTTCCAGGTGATCGAAGCCGACCAGCACGGCAGTGCGTTGTGGTTAGAGAACCGTGGCAGCCAGCCAGTGCGCTTGCAGGTGCGTATTTTAGCCTGGCAGCAGCAGGCGTATCGCGACCTATACGCTGATCAGGGTGAGGTGGTTGCCAGTCCCCCCTTTACCACTATTCCGCCGCAACA
>NZ_CAJCKS010000021.1:0-46250 GCF_903970985.1 Pantoea sp. ME81
GGTGGCGGACGTCCCGGGTCGCCAGCAGCCGGGCACCGGCGAGATCAACTATCGCGCCATCGCGCGTGCACTGCAGGAAGTGGGTTACAGCGGTACGGTGGCGATGGAGGGCTGGGCCAGCGGTGACAGCACCGCCGCGCTAGAGCAGTTCCGCGATCACTTCACGATTTAAGCGTTTTACCGCCGGGTATTTGCCTGTTGCCCGGCGTCATAACAATAAAACCTCAACCTACAGGAATCACCTCATGAACATCCGAAACATCGTGCTTTGTCTGTGCTCGCTGCTGCTGAGTTTGAGCGTCAGTGCGAAAACCTTCACCGTCGGCGTTGCGCTGGCCAACTTCGACCTTAACTTTGTCTCGATTCTGCGTACGCAGATGCAGGCAGAGTTAAAGGCCAATCAGCTCAACGGCCAGTTCGTGGATGCCAAAGGAGATGTGGCACTGCAAGTGCAGCAGGTTGATGATTTTATCAACCAGGGTGTGGACGCCATCATCCTTAATCCCGTCGATACGCAGGGCGTGTTGCCGATGATCACCGCCGCGAAAAACGCCAATATCCCGCTGATTTTCGTCAATCGTAAGCCAGAAGTGAAACTGCCGGGCGACATGGCTTATGTGGGTTCTGACTCTGCATTGGGCGGGGAAATGCAGATGGAAGCGTTAGCGAAGAAGATGAATTACAAAGGCAATGTGGCGATTCTGATGGGCGCACTGTCCAATGAAGAGGCGCGCGAGCGCACCCGTGCGGTCGAAGCGGTGATCGCCAAATATAAAGACATGAAAGTGATTGAGAAGCAGACCGCCAAGTGGCAGCGCAATGAAGCCGTGGATGTGGTATCAAGTTGGTTGCTGAACCAGCGTCCGATCGATGCGATTGCCGCTAACAATGATGAAATGGCGATTGGTGCCATCATGGCGCTCAGTCAGGCGAAAAATGAAAAGATTCTGGTCGCGGGAATCGATGGCACGCCTGATGGACAGCAGTTTGTCAAAAACGGCAAGATGACACTGACCATTTTCCAGGACGCCAAAGGTCAGGCAACCGGCGCGGTACAGGTAACGAAGGCACTGCTGGATAAACAGAAAGTGCAGGAGTACAACTGGGTGCCGTATCAGACCATCACTCCGGAAAACTACGCGCAGTTTGCTGCAAAGTAATTCGACGTCAGCGACAGGCGCCCTCGGTGGCGCCTGTTCTGCGTGGACCACGCATCACTCTCACATGAACCTGCTCACATCCTTCTCTTTCAATTATTCACGGTCCTAAACTTTCCCATTAACGCGCCGATAATTTCACCACTCAGTCTGAGCATTTTGCCCTGACGTTTGGGCATCTTAATCAACCTCTGGTGTGGAAAATTGCCATGATCGCAACGCCCTTGTCAGGCCCGGATGCCGCGCCGGTGGAGATGGTTTCGCTGCGACGTATTGCACAGCGCGCAGATAGCCTTGCGGTCATCCTTAACTGGGGATTGTGGCCGATCGCGCTCGGCGTAGGGTGGATGAATGACAGTTTAACCGTAGCGCTGATTGCTGGCCTTGCGTTGGCACTGCTGTCGACCTTCTTTGGCATGGTCCTGCGCGGCACGCTGATTTCAAGGTTGGTGCTTTCAGCCCTGTTGATCGGCTGGGCAGGTTTACTGATTCAACTCGGCGGTGGTGAAACCGAATATCACTTCTCGGTATTTGTGTTGATGTCGGTGCTGCTGGCGTGGCGCGACATCCGTCCACTGATCATGGGCGCGGCGGCAGCGGCCACGCATCACATTCTGTTTAATTATCTGCAGGAAAACGATCTTTTCGGCGTGGTGGTGTTCCATCATCCGGGCTGGGACATGGTGGTGTTTCATGCCCTGTTTGTGGTGGCGCAGACCGCCATCTTGCTGGTGATTGCGCGTCAGATGGCCGCCGATGCACGTTCCGCGAGTGAAGTCGCGGAGCTAGCCTCACGGATCAATCAGCAGGCCGGGTATCTGACGCTGAATGCGGATAGCCAGCAGAGTGAAAGCCCGTTCGCCCGCACCTTCAGTACCACGTTGGGCACCATGCATGGCACGCTTCATCAGGTGAGTCTCGGCGTGAGCGCCTTGCTGACGGAGTCTGAAAGTATATTGCAACGCAACGCTGAACTGTCGACCCGCACCGATGAACAGGCGCAGGCACTGGAAGTCGCGGCCAGTGCGATGACGGAAATCAGCATTGCTGCCAGCTTAACGCGTGACAAAGCACAGAGTGCAAGCGAACTCGCGCGGGATGCACGTGCGGTGGCCACGCACGGAGAGGAAAATATCCAGTCGGCGATGAGCTCAATGGCGAAAATCAGCGAAGAGTCACAGCGGGTGAAAGTGATTTTAGCATTGATCGACGGCATCGCTTTCCAGACCAATATTCTTTCTCTGAATGCTTCAGTAGAAGCGGCGCGCGCCGGCAGTCAGGGGCGTGGTTTTGCCGTGGTGGCAAGCGAAGTGCGCAATCTGGCGATGCGCAGCGAGAATGCTGCCCGCGAAATTCGCCAACTGATGGATGCCAGCAGCCTGAGCACCGAACATGGCACCGTGCAGATTGAACATGCTGCACAGACCATGCGTGATATTCACAGCAGCATCAGCGGATTGTCACAACTGGTCACCGAACTGTCTGAGATGAGTGAGCAGCAGAATTTAAGCATCGAGCAGATTCAGCAGAGTATCAATAGCATCGATCACAGCGTGCATCACAACGTTCAGCATGTGGCCGAAACCTTGCAGGTGGCACATCAGCAGCAACAGCAGGCCAACCAATTGCAGCAGGCGATTGCGTTATTCAGGCTGGAGTGATCACCGGTGAGACGAATAAATCACGACCTCTCTGGCTGACAGGGCGCACCGAATGAAGTGCGCCCCTGTTGGCAGATTAAGCCACACCCTTGACCAGTAACACGCGATAGTTCGCGCCTTTGACCCGATGGGCTTTCGCTTCCTGATACGCCGGGCTGTGGTACCAGGCTTTTGCTGCATCAATATCCGCAAATTCCAGCACCACTACGCCTTCCGCCTCACGGCCTTCCAGCACTTCAAGATCGCCATAAAATGCCAGCGGCGTGATCTGATGATCGCCGCGTGCCTCACCGGCTTTCTGCGCGTAGGTCGCCAGCTCATCTTTATCCAGCGTTTCGTCTTTAATCATCACCACATAAGCGGCCATTACTGCTCTCCTCGCGCCTGACGTTTGTCTTCGGTGTTGGTATCGAAATCAGAGGCATCGTGGCGTTCCAGCAGTTGATCCTGTGGTTCGGCACCAAATGCCTTATTCACTTTGCGACCCCGAATCACCGCTGGACGCTCAGCGATCTCTTTAGCCCAGCGCACCACGTTTTTGTACGACTGCACATCAAGGAACTCGCCGCCGCCATAGATGTTGTTCAGCACCAGGTTGCCGTACCACGGCCAGGTGGCGATATCGGCGATGGTGTATTCCTCACCGGCGAGGAATCGGTTATTGGCGAGCTGACGATCCAGCACATCCAGCTGACGCTTGGCTTCCAGCGTGAAGCGGTTGACGGCGTACTCGATTTTTTCTGGTGCGTAGAAATAGAAGTGACCGTAGCCGCCACCCAGGTAAGGCGCAGAGCCCTGCAGCCAGAACAACCAGTTCAAGGTTTCGGTGCGGCCTGCAATATCCGCCGGGATGAAGTGACCAAATTTCTCGGCCAGATACAGCAGGATGTTACCTGATTCGAACACGCGCAGCGGTGGCGTCACTGAGTGGTCACTCAGCGCCGGAATTTTGGAGTTCGGGTTCACGTCAACGAAACCGCTGGAGAACTGATCGCCATCACCGATGCGAATCAGCCAGGCATCGTATTCGGCTTCTTTAGCCCCGACGGCCAGCAACTCTTCCAGCAGGATGGTGACCTTCTGGCCGTTTGGCGTCCCCAGTGAATAGAGCTGCAGCGGATGTTTGCCCACCGGCAGGGTCTTCTCATGCGTCGGCCCGGCGAACGGACGGTTGGTTTTTGCGCCGTTACCTTTGGCTTCCGGGTCCCAGGTCCAGACTTTCGCGGGCTGATACTGATTTTCCGACATAATGATTTCGCCTTGTTGTGATTGCGTTTTTTGCTGCTACTGAGTGTAGCAGCGACAGATGAAGGCGATTTAACCGCGCTGGCGGTGAGATGCAAAGTGTGATTATGCGAAGTTCTCTTGCGTAAACAGCATAAAGTCCACTTTGCCGGACTGGTAGGTGTCAGGCTGTTCACCCTCTTCGAGATGTTTTAGCAACAATGTCAACGCCAGCTGAGCATGGCGCAGGGTGTTTTGATCGAGTGTTAGCGTCAGCACGCGCTTCTCAAAAAGCTGGCGCGTGGTGGCATAAAGTTCATGCGTCACGTACACCACTTTGCCGCCGAGTCGATGGCGCGCCAGCGCTTCGTGAATCTGCGTATTGCCAAGGCCGGTGTTGTAGAGTCCGACGATATTTTGCGATCCGGCCAGGGTTTTCTCCAGCAGGCGGCTAATGCGATCGCGTTCATCCTGCCCGGCAAGAATTTCCCGTAACCTGAGCTGTGGAAACCGTTCTGCCAGCACGGTTTGAAAACCTTCAATGCGCTGACGATGCGCCGAATAGTCGGCGCGGCCACTCACCAGCACCACATCGCCCGGTGCGTTGATCATACTGCCCAGCATCAATCCGGCGGTGCGTCCGGCTTTGTATTGATCGATGCCGACATGACACAGGCGTGCCGCATTGGGCAGATCTGTGACCATGGTGATCACCGGTACGCCGCGTGCCTGACACGCCGCTAAGGCATCATAAATCAGCGGATTTTCATGGGCGAAAACGATCAGCGCATCCATTTTCTTACTGCTGGCCGCAATATGTGCCGCCAGCTTCTCGGGCGCGTTTTCCGGGATCAGCGTGCGATGCAGGCGCAGGCGACGATAGCCCAGCTCATCAGCCAGTCGGGCAAAGTCCTGTGCCAGCTGCTGGAAGAAGAACGAGCCGTTGCCGCTGAGCAGCACTTCAATCTGCCAGCTGTGGCGATGCTCCTCTGGCAAAATACGCTTTAAACCCGCATCCCGCGCCGCCTGCAGAATTTTTTTTGTCATCGCCGGAGACACACCACCGCGATCGTTGAGTACCCGATCAACCGTGGCCACGCCCACGCCTACTTGCTTCGCCAGCTCCGCCAGCGTCAGTGCTTTCATCTGAGGTAATTCCATCAAAAACCGCGTACAGCTAGCCTGCCAGAAAGCGCTATTTTGACAACATCGGCTATTCCGAAGTGTGAACAAAAGGAGCGTTAAAATGCGGACTCCGCAACGTTTTGCCTTAATTGGCAGTGGATTTATCGGCCAGGTGCACGCTGCCAACCTGGCAGCGCATCCCGGCGTTGAGCTGGCGCTGGTGTGTGATATCGATGCGTCGCGTGCCGAAGCGGTGGCACAGCGCTATGGCGCAAAAGCGGCCAGCGTGCAGCAGGCGCTGAGCAGTGATGGGATCGACGCGGTGCTGATCGCCAGCGCTACGCCAACCCATGCCGAACTGCTGGAGCAGGCGGTGCTGGCGGGCAAAGCGGTGTACTGCGAGAAACCGATCGACCTGTCGTTGCAGCGCGCGCGGGAAGTCGTGGAAAAAATCTCTCCGGTGCAGGTTCCTGTTACCGTCGGCTTTAACCGTCGTTTTGACCACAGCCATCAGCAACTTAAATCCCAGCTCAAACAGGGTCTGATTGGCCGCACTGAGCTGATTCAGATGGTGTGCCGCGCGTCAGAATTACCGCCGATCAGTTATCTGCAAGCTTCTGGCGGCCAAATGCGCGATCAGGCGATCCACTTTTTTGATCTGTTGCGCTGGCTGACAGAAGATGAAGTCAGCACCGTTGGCGCACTCGGTGCCGCACTGGCGATGCCGGAGATCCGTGATTTTGATGTCGATACTTCGGTGCTGATCATGCGCATGCAGCAGGGCGCGCTGGCGCAATTGGATAACACGCGCCGCACGGCTTACGGCTACGACGAACGCATCAGCGTGATGGGCAGTGAAGGGATGCTGGCTTCAGAGAGCCAGTCAGCGCGGGGTGCCACACTTTATCAGGGCAAAGGCATCACTCAGCCCGGCTTGTATGCAGACTGGTTTAGTCGGGTGAAAGAAACCTACTACACCCATCTGGATGCGTTTGTACGCCACATCGGCGGAGAGAAAATCGAAGGGCTGCCGGGATTGATCGACGGTCTGCGCGCGCAGGCGATTGCCGAGGCGGCACAGTTATCGCTGACGCGAGGTGAATTTACAGAAGTGGAGAGGGTGGCAATCTAATCCAACGCACTCTCGTAGGCGGGAGTGCTTGTTGGTGGAAAGAATCTTCCATTCAGCTCATGTGTTGAGCACTGGCACGATGTATTCCCCCTCTCACGATGAGAGAGGGGGAAAGAGTCGTGGGCCGGGTCTATTTCAGCAGCTCACGCTCAATTAATTCACGTGTTTCCACCGCTTGATATTTCATCTTCTCAGGATAGCCAAACAACGCCGCCGAGATAATCGACTCTCCCCCGACTTTATAGGTGCGGTTGGCGAAATCCATCTCGCGCAGCGCTTCAAACAGCGCATCGAAGTTCACTTCCCCTTCACCCACCGCCACGTGCTGGTGGATGGTGGCATCGACACCCGGTGGGTTGACGATATAGCGGCAGTGCTTGGTGTGGTTCATGGTATCGGCAATTAACATATGCGACAGATCGTCGCCCGCGTAGTGCAGCATGTTTTTCACATCGCCCACGCCTTTGTCGTAGTAGAAGGTGTGCGGTGCGCTATAGATGTATTTGACGTTATCGCTGCGGAACGATTTCACGATATCTGCCGTTTCGTTGCTTTGTTCGCAGAAATCCCACGGATGTGCCTGAATTTCGACGCGGATGCCTTCACGTTCGATAATCGGCAGTAACTCATCCATCGAGCGATAGAACATCTCTTCACAGATCTCCGGCTCGTTCGGGTTGCCGGAGAGTTCGGTATTGATCACCTGCACGCCCATCTCGACGGCGATCTCGATCATGCGTTTCCAGTTCTTCACCGCCGCCTGACGACGCAACTCGTCCGGGCCTGACCAGCGATAAACCGTGATAAACGATGAGATTTCTACGCCAGTGGCATTCAGCGCATTTTTGTATTCGCGCATGATTTCCCGGCTGGCTTTCGGGTGTTTATAAAACGGATTGATCTGTGGATGGGGCGATTGTTCGATGTACTTGTAACCCCATTCGGCCACCTGATGCACCATGCGCGTGATGCCCATTTCTCTGATGACATCCACATCAAAAGCGATTTTCATGTTGTTCTCCTGATCGTTAAGCGGTGCGCTCTTCATTAAACACCACACCGATCTGCTTCCTGACTTCATCCATGGCGTGCAGCGTGGCCAGTGAGGTGGCCAGCGGACGGACAGGCGAATCAAGCAGCCCCTGATGGATACACCAGGCGGTATGTTCGATTTCATGACAGAGCTGAATATAGCGATTAGTCGGTTCTTCCCAGCGCAGCGTATGGCGGCCATCGCTGGAGGTGAGACGGAAATTGCCCGGCGCATAGAACTGGCCGTCGAGATAAAGCGTGGCATCACGACCGGCGATCACGGCGGTGCCCGGTGTGTTGCTGAACAGCGTGGTGCTGAGCACGGAGTGCATGCCGTTGCCGTGGGTCAGCAGCATCGATGTTTGCCCATTCACACCGCCCGGTGCAGGCTGGCCTTGCGCCACAATACTATCGGGTGCGCCGCCGACCAGCACGCTGAAGCCGATCAAATAGCTGCCGAGATCCAGCATCGGCCCGCCCGCCAGATCGAGATTGAAAATGCGGTGATCCTGGGTGAAATATTCACCATGATCGGCGATCAATGTATGAACATCTCCTAATACGCCATCGGCCAGTAATTGACGGATCACATCGTATTTCGGCGCAAAATCACACCACATCGCTTCCACGCACAAGCGTTGTTGTTTGTGCGCTTCCTGCTGCAACTGCAACGCCTGCTGTGCATTGAGCGCCAGCGGCTTTTCAATCAGCACATGCTTGCCCGCTTGCAGCGTGCGCAGCCCATCAGGGAAGTGATGATTGTGCGGTGTGGCGATATACACCACATCAATGTCATTCCGGCTCAGCAGTGCGTCAAGGCCTTCAACGGCGTGCGGGATATCCCATTTGCTGGCAAAAGCTTGTGCTTTCTCCAGACTGCGTGACGACACCGCCACCAGCTGTTGCTGAGTATGATGACGCAACGCATTGGCAAAGTGGTCGGCGATCCAGCCGGGTCCAACAATGCCCCAGCGCAGCGCGGGGATCTGGTTTTTAAGGGGACGGCGAGGTGCAGGTAGGGTCTGAGGGAACATATCATCTCCGTTATTATTGAGTCGTTCATGTGCCGGGAGCCGATAAGGCAGATCGCTTTCACTATAGAAAGGCGCGACCGCCGCCTCTATGGATTTACTGATGCAAATCCATCAGCCCTCACCTCTGTCCTCGAACAGGAAAATATCAAACATTTATTCCGGTAGGTAATTTAATGAAATGGATCATTTCATTTTTGCGATAACGATCAAATTAATGAGAGATTCTCTATCAAATATTGAGATTTGATGACGATTTACTCCGCAATATCTTCGCACTCCCGGTCCATTTCGGGCATTATTTGATAACTTACTATCAAACTGGAATCTGTTGATGAGCAAAATCACCATGAACGCTATCGCCAATGCGGCTGGCGTTGGCGTCGCCACGGTGGATCGGGTACTGAATCGGCGGGCTCCGGTTCGAGCGGCCACCGAGCAGAAGGTGTTGGAAGCTGCCAACCGACTGGGTTATCGCATGGCGCCGGTTGTGCCTTTCAGCGCTGAGTCGCAGTCCGCGCACGTGACGCTGCGCATGGGTTTTGTGCTGCTATCAAAATCGTATTCGTTCTATCACTCGCTGACCGATGCCCTCAGGCAACAGACGCAACCGTTGCATCCCGCAGGCAGTGAACCACGGTTTTACTGGCATGACATTGATGATGTGGCGGCTGTGGTGGCCTCGCTGCATAAGCTGGCGCAAGAGGTGGACGTGATTGGCTTAGTCGCGCTGGATCACCCACTGATCCGCCACGCCATCGAACAGATTTCACGCCAGGGCGTGCGGGTTTACGCCCTGTTCTCCAACTTCTCGCCCTGCGGACATGCGGGCTATTTCGGGTTGGATAATCAGAAAGCCGGACGCACTGCCGGCTGGGTGGCCTCGCATTTGCTGCATCAGCCGGGATCGGTGGGCGTGCTGGTGGGCGACCATCGTTTTACCTGTCAGGAGAGCTGCGAAATCAGCTTCCGCTCCTATCTGCGCGAGCAGGACAGCACCCGACGCGTATTAGAGCCGCTGAAAACCCATGAGTCGATTGATGGCGGCTATCACGCCACGCGTCAGTTGCTGGAAGAGCATGCCGATCTCGCCTTAATCTACGCGCCCTGTGGCGGTATTGAAGGCGTGATTCATGCGT
This sequence comes from Pantoea sp. ME81, assembly GCF_903970985.1. Classification (NCBI taxonomy): domain Bacteria; kingdom Pseudomonadati; phylum Pseudomonadota; class Gammaproteobacteria; order Enterobacterales; family Erwiniaceae; genus Pantoea; species Pantoea sp. ME81. The sequence continues at coordinate 9,502 of NZ_CAJCKS010000021.1, forward strand.
TACGCCAGCAGCCGCAGCGCAAGGTGGCGTTAATCTGTCACGGCCCGGTGAAAGAGGGCGAGCTGGCACTGATTGACGGCACAATCACCGTGATGATTCGCCATGAAATTGAGGAAATGGTGCGGCAATTTGTGCGCACGACTCAACAAACTGTCGAATCAGGTGAGCATTTCTCTCAGGTCACGCTGCCGTTTGAGATCATCACGCGTGAGAATCTATAGCCTCTGAGCACCGAAGTCTGGCGACGCGATGAGAAGCGTCAGCCTGATTCGCTCTCAGGCTGGCTGACCGGGAATGCGTTGGCATTACTTGAGTGGTTGGCCTGAAAGTGGCGCCAGTTATGGATTTGATAGATTATCTATCATTTAATGATGAAAAATAACATGATCGCTATCAAAAAATGAATGTTTCATGATTGCTGTGGGTGAAATTTTTATTTGATACTTGCGCTATCCAACACCGCAAGGAACGATCATGACGATTCATATTGCTAATGCGCCCTGCAGCTGGGGTGTCGACGATCCTAAAAACCCCTTCCTGCCACCCTGGCAGAAAGTCCTGTCGGAAGCGGCTCAGGCGGGCTACAAAAGTATTGAGCTGGGTCCATGGACTTATCTGCCTACCGATGCCGCTGAACTGCGTCACCAGCTGGAAGCCCATCAGCTTTCGCTGGTGGCGGGCACGATCTTTGACGATCTGGTCAGCGAAGCCAATTTCCCGGCGATGGTTGAACTGACACACAACATCTGTCGCAACCTGTCGCAGGTTCCTACTGCCGAGAAAACCCACGCGGATAATCTGCCCGCGCCTTACCTGGTGATTATCGATTTCGGTAATCCTGAGCGTGCCAAATTTGCCGGGCAGTCAGATAAAGCGCCGCGCCTCTCCAGTGAAGAGTGGCAGCGCATGATGCAGCACATCACCACCCTGAGCCAGATTGCCTGGGATGAGTATGGCGTGCGCGCGGTGATCCATCCGCATGCGGGCGGCTGCATTGAGTTCGCCGACGAGCTGGAGCAACTGGTGCAGGACATTCCACACGAGGTAGCCGGTTTGTGTCTCGACACCGGGCATCTCTACTACTCCGGTATGGATCCGATCCCTTATCTGAGCCGTTACTGGGATCGCATCGATTACCTGCATTTTAAAGATGTGAATGACGCAGTCTGGCGCGATGTGATTGCGCGTGGCGTGGACTTCTTTGCCGCCTGCGCCGAAGGGGTGATGTGCCCGATTGGCAAAGGCGCGATTGATTATCCGGCAGTGCGCGCGTTTCTCGCTGAGCGCAACTATCAGGGCTGGATCACCATCGAGCAGGAGCGCGATCCGCGCAACGCCGACACCAGCCTGCGCGACGTCACTGCCAGCCTTCACTACCTGCAATCGGTCGGATTCTGAGGAGATCATCATGATTAACGGCATTAAAGCTCTGGAACGTTCACTGCGCTGGGGCATGGTGGGCGGCGGAGGTACCAGTCAAATTGGCTACATCCATCGTTCATCGGCACTGCGTGATGGCAACTTTGTGTTGCAGGCGGGTGCATTTGATCTTAACGCCGAACGCGGTCGCGCGTTTGGCGTATCACTGGGCGTCGACGCGGATCGCTGCTATCCGGATTACGAAACGATGTTTGCGGCGGAAGCGGCGCGTGGAGACGGCATCGAAGCCGTCTCCATCGCCACGCCGAACAATACCCACTTCACCATTTGCCGTGCGGCGCTCAATGCCGGTCTGCATGTGGTGTGTGAGAAGCCTCTTTGCTTCACCACGGAAGAAGCGGACGAGCTGGAAAAACTCTGCGCCGAGAAGAAAAAGATCATCGGCGTCACCTACGGTTATGCCGGGCATCAGCTGATCCATCAGGCGCGCGAGATGATCGCAGAAGGGCTGCTGGGTGAGATCCGCATTATCAACATGCAGTTCGCGCACGGTTTCCATAACGAAGCGGTCGAACTGCAAAACGAAAGTACCAGGTGGCGCGTCGATCCACGCTTTGTTGGCCCCAGCTATGTGCTGGGCGATCTGGCGACGCACCCGCTGTTTATCGCCGAAACCATGGTGCCGAAACTGCAGGTGAAACGTCTGTTGTGTAGCCGCCAGAGCTTCGTGAAAACCCGTGCGCCGCTGGAAGATAACGCCTTTGTGATGATGGAGTACGACAACGGCGCCGTTGGCACCATGTGGGCCTCGGCGGTGAACTGTGGCTCGATGCACGGCCAGAAAGTGCGGGTGATTGGTGAGAAGGCCAGTCTGGAGTGGTGGGATGAGCAACCGAACCAATTGCGCTATGAAGTGCAGGGCGAGCCGCTGCAGATTCTGGACCGTGGTATGGGCTATCTGCACAAAAGTGCGCTGGCTGACGACCGTATCGGCGGCGGCCATCCGGAAGGGCTGTTTGAAGCCTGGTCAAATCTCTATCGTCGTTTTGCGCTGGCGATGGATGCCACCGATCGCGGTGATGAGGCGTTTCTGGCTGACTTCTGGTATCCCGATGTGCATGCCGGATTGATGGGCGTGCGTTGGGTAGAGCAGTGCGTGAAGTCAGCGGATGCCGGTGCGGTGTGGGTGGATTGCTGATTGAGATGAAGTCAACAAACCGGTCGGCGGCTCTGCCGACCGGGATGCATCAATGCGAACGCAAATCGCTCAGGAAGCGCTGCGCACGTGGGTGCTGCGGTTGGGTGAAGAACTTCTCTGGCGTCGATTTTTCCAGAATTTGCCCCTGATCCATAAACCAGATGGTGTCCGCCACTTCACGCGCGAAATTCATCTCGTGCGTCACGCACATCATCGTCATCCCTTCCTGCGCCAGGCTGCGCATCACCGATAACACTTCACCGACCATTTCAGGATCGAGTGCCGAGGTCGGTTCATCAAACAGCATCACCGGCGGCTTCATTGCCAGCGCACGTGCAATCGCCACGCGCTGCTGCTGGCCGCCAGACAACTGCGCCGGATAGGCGTCTGCTTTGTGTGATAAGCCAACGCGCTCCAGCAACTCACCCGCTTGTTTACGCGCTTCGGCACGCTTCACGCCCAATACTTTCATGGGTGACATCATGATGTTCTCTGCCACCGAGACGTGGGGGAACAGGTTGAAGCTCTGAAACACAAATCCAATGCGGGTGCGTAGATGGTTGAGGCGTGTACTGCTGCCGTGAATGTCGGTGCCGTCAAACACGATCTGGCCATTATCAATCGGTTCCAGGCGATTAACGGTGCGGATCAAGGTGGATTTCCCCGACCCGGAAGGACCGCACACCACCACCACTTCACCGGTATTGATTTCGGCGCTCAGGTCAGTCAGCGCCTGATACGCGCCGTACCATTTGTTGACCTGGTTAAACATGATCATTGGGCTCATAGTGGTTCCTTATTGCGAAGAGGTTTTAGTCAGCATCACCGCGGGCGCTACGCTGGGATTCGCCTGCGGCGGTTGGCGACGTTTCTGCGCAATATGCGCTTCAAGTTTGTTAGCCAGCCAGGTGAGGCTGAAGCAGATGATGTAGTAGCTCAGCGCCACGATGGCGAACACCTGGAACGGTTTGGTCAGCAGTTGATTGCTGACCTGATTAGCGGCAAAGGTCAGCTCCGGCACGTTAATCACGTAGCCGAGCGTGGAGTCTTTGATGATCGAAACCAGCTGGCTCACCAGGCTCGGCAAAGTGTTAAACAGCGCCTGCGGCAGAATCACTAAACGCAGGGTTTTCAGGTGGCTCATACCCAGCGCGCGTGACGCTTCATACTGGCCGTGCGGCAGTGCCTGAATGCCGCCACGCACGATCTCAGCGATGTAGGCGCTTTCGTAAATCACCAGCGTACACAGCATGGTGGCGAAGCCGCTGATGTTGTGGCCAATCAGCAACGGGACGCAGAAGTAGGTCCAGAACACCACCATCATCAGCGGAATGCCGCGCAGCAGATACACCCAACAGGTGGCGGGCCAGCTCAGCCAGCGCCACGGCGACAGACGCGCCAGGCCGAGCAACACACCGATGGGGAAGGCCAGCAATACTGCCAGCACGGAGATCAAAAGCGTACAGAGTACGCCGCCCAGCGGACCGTTAGGATATTGGCCCATTAACAGCAGCATGCCGTTGTCATGCAAAATGGTGAAGATCTCAAACATCGCCATTACCTCGCGTAAACGCGCTGGAAGCGGCGGGCCAGTAGCGCGCCCAAGCCCATCAGCAGCAGGGAGAAGAACAGGTAACCCACGGTTGCCACTAAGTAGGATTCGAAGGTACGGAAGGTTTGGTTCTCGATATCACGCGTCACATAGGTGAGGTCTGCCACGCCAATCACCATCGCCAGACTGGTATTTTTGAACAGTAGCACGGTGTGATTGACCACGGATGGCAGCGCATTGCGCACACCCTGCGGCAAAATCACTGAGTGCATGGCGCGGATATAGCTCATGCCAAGCGCGCGGGCGGCCTCATTCTGTCCGTCTGGAATGGCCCGCAGGCCGCTACGGATATCTTCAGAGAAGTAAGCGGCCTGGCACAGCCCGAGCGCGATAAGAGAAAATAAAAACTCGGCGTTGTAGTCAACGATCATCATCTGCAGCGATTCCGGCAGCAGGGTGGGGATCGCGAAGTACCACATCATCAACTGAATCAGCGTGGGCACATTGCGGTGATAGGAGACATACGCCTTAACCAGCCCAACGGCAAGACGATTCTCCGTCAGGCGGACCACCACCAATAGCAGGGCGAGAACCATCGCCAGCAGCCAGGCACCCAACGCCAGTTCAAGGGTGACCACCGTTCCGTCAACGATCCTCTGGCCGTAATGGCCGGTTATCACACTGCTGAAATCAAGTGCCATACAGTTACCTCATTGTACGGTTTTACGCGGTGCGGTCGCCCGGTCGCATAGTGGAAAGACCGCCCGGCACCTGCAGCGTCGGGGTAATTTCGATGTTGCCGATGTTGACGGCGACTGGCGCAGACAGCGCAAAGGCCACGCAGTCGGCAATATCTTTGGCCTGCGGCAGTTCGAACCCATCGATAAAGCGGCGACGCGCCTCATCGTGATCGCCTGAAACGTTGCCGAAAATATCAGTGGCGACGCGGCCTGGGCAGATTTCGGTGATGCGCACACGTTTGCCATAGCAGTCCACGCGCAGCTGGCGTGACAGGGCATGCACCCCGGCTTTGGTGGCGTGATACACCGAGTTGCCGTTGAAGTTGTAGATGGCGGCAATCGAGGTGATGTTGAATACGTGGCCACGGTCACGCGCCATCATGCCCGGCACCAGCAAGCGGCACAGGTGCAGCACTGCACGCAGATTGACATCGACCTGGGTTTCTACCACGTTTTCGTCGGCATCAAGAATCGAACCAGGATGAGAGATACCTGCATTGTTGACCAGGATATCGATTTCCAGGTCTTTGCACAGCGCGGTCAGCGCATTGACGTCACTGACATCCACGGCATGCGGGATGCAGCCAGTGCGATCGGCCAGCGCGGCCAGTTGCTCTTTACGACGTGCCACCGCGTGCACGGTGATCCCTTCTTTGCACAGGCGCTCAACAATCGCTTCGCCCATGCCCGCCGATGCGCCGGTCACCAGCGCGGTTTTGTAATCTGAGAATGGCATTTGTGTTTCCTCGTCTCGCCAGGTGTGTGTCCGGCGTAATGGGTCTTTTTTGACTTTATGCAGTTATGCCGCAAGGGCATAAGACATAAAAACTGTGAGGCGATAAGAGCCCCTTATAACCGGATTAATGATTAATTATCCGATTGAAGAATAAGAATTTCTTCATCATATTCAACCGCAGATCGCGTTGCAGAGGGGAATGGCTGCACCCGCCCTTTGCAGGGACTGAGCACCGGCACGTACAGGAGGCCGACCTGCACCATCGCCAGCAGATCCTGAGGTTCTACCTGCTGTCCAGGCTGGACAAAATCTTGCTGGCTCTGTGGGTGGCGACGCAGCAGTGTGCCGGGCAGGGGCGCGCCAATGCGATGCGTCACGGGCGGGCACGCTTGCGTCGGGATCGCCGTTGGGGATGAGAAGGAGGGCGGGTCAAACGTCAGACGCACCGACCACTGTTTGCCCTCTAACGCCAGGCTGTTAAGGCCGGATCGTTGCATCTTGCGCGCCAACGCACGCAGCGTCGGCAGCGGTATCGCAGTTTTTTCCATGGGGTTCCCGTCAAAGCGAAACACGCCCGCCGCAGCGGGCAACAGACCGAATCAATCTAGCGCGTTCGTCAGACGGGTTGTAAGAGGGTTTCGCTTTGCGGTGATAAGCGGGTCTTATCCCACCAGAGTCAGTGGATGGTTCTCCACGTTGCGGCGCGACATCAGCGACAGCAGAATCGATTTCACCGCTTCAGCAGGCTGGGACAGCGGCAGATGATCTGACATGCAGAACGACAGCGAAGCCTGCACATCTGGCTCGATGATCTTCGCCATCCAGGTATCCCCGTTTTTCAGCATCGCGCGTGCTGCGGATTCCGGCATGATGGTGGTGCCCAGACCGGCACTCAACGCCGCATTCAGGGTGGTTTGCGACTCAATTTCGCACTTCACGCGGTACTGCAGATTGTTCTGCACGAAGGCGTCATCCAGCACCTTGCGCATGATGTTGTAGATGCGTGGCAGGAACAGGTCATATTGCGCGACCTGTGACAGCGGGATCTCTTTCACCGGCTTTGCCAGGCTGAACGGGCAAACGAAGCACAGATCTTCTTTCATCAGCGGCATGAAGCGCAGGCCATGGATGGTGCGATGATCGTAAATCACCGCCATATCCATACGCCCGTTCATGATCAGCTCGCTCAGGGTGGTGCCGAAGTTCTCGTTAAAATAGAGCACGATGCCAGGGTGCTGCTGCTGCACTTCCATCATCAGCGGTAGCGCCAGGTTTTGCGCCGCTGTGCCCGGTGCCAGCCCGACGGAAACGCTGCCACTCAGCGCAGCGCCGACCAGATCAATCGCACTTTGCGCCTGTTCGCACTGGCGCAAAATGGACTGTGCATGGGAATAGAGTGTTTTCCCGGCTTCAGTAGGCGTGACACCGCGTTTGGTGCGAATCAACAGCTGTTGATTGACTTCACCTTCCAGCGTAGCCAGCTGCTGGCTCAACGCGGGTTGGGCTATATGCAGGATATCGGCAGCTTGCGTCAGGCTTCCGACGTCAACAATTTTAACAAAGTACTTCAGGCGACGAAGATTCATGGACACTTCCCTCAAACAGAACGCATATCCTCATCAAGCAAAGTTGATGCCAGGATAAGCTTTCGTTATTGAACTCAGACAGGAGGGTACGGCTACCGGGCCTCCTGAGGCTGGTGCTGAGCTAGTGAGCCGCCGGCATGGCGGGTGTTGAAAAATGCAGCGCTGCACCGAATGAGTGCAGTTGACCCATCAGCATTGCCAGTGACGGGCAAGGAAAATCGTGGGTTCAGGATGTAACCTGGGAAAGAAAGTAACACTTTATTAACATTCCGTCAGGCGTGCGGGCGTGACCTGTCGCGCAATTCTGAGTCAATCTGCCGCCTTTATGGCAGAAGTGTGCAGTCGGTCCAGTCATCGCTTTGTGTTATATCACCACAACAAAGCACTATTATCCGTGGCTTCGGCCCTAATCCTATGCTCAGGGAAAACTGACATCCCCCGAACCCAGGATTGAACATGCCCGAGATAGCCGATCGTTTAAAGAATGTGACCGTTTCCGCCTCCGTTGCCATGACCCAAAAAGCGCGCGATCTCGCGGCGCAGGGCGTTGATGTGGTAGCACTTTCTACCGGCGAACCGGATTTCCCCACGCCGGAACATGCGATTGAAGCCGCCTACGCCGCTGCACGCGCGGGCGACACGCGCTATCCACCGACCGACGGTACGCCTGCGCTGCGCAAAGCTATCCAGCTGAAATTCAAACGGGATAACCAACTGGAGTATGACGTCAGCCAGATTCTGACGGCCGGTGGCGCTAAGCAGATCATCTTTAACGCCATCCTGGCGACCATCAATCCGGGCGATGAAGTGGTGATCCCGACGCCGTCATGGATCAGCTATGCCGATATCGTGAAATTTGCCGGTGGTGTGCCGGTGCCGCTGCCGTGTGCGCAGGAGAATGGCTTTAAACCGCTGCCAGCGGATCTGGATGCGGCGATCACTAACAAGACCAAATGGCTGCTGCTGAACTATCCGAGCAACCCAACCGGTTCGGTGGCCAGCAAAGCCGAGTTGCAGGCGCTGGGTGACGTGCTGCTGCGCCATCCGCAGGTGTGGATCATGACGGATGATATCTATGAACATCTGATCTATGACGATGTGCGTTTCTATACCCTGGCGCAGGTTGAACCACGCCTGTATGACCGTGTACTGACGGTGAACGGCGTATCGAAAGCCTATTCGATGACAGGCTGGCGTCTGGGCTTTTGCGGCGGTCCTGCACCGCTGATTAAAGCGATGAGCAATGTGAACACCCAGAACAGCGGCGGCGTCTGTACCCTGACGCAGGCAGCAGCGGTGGCGGTGCTGGAAGGTCCACAAGATCTGTTGCAGGAGCGCGCACGCATTTACCGTGAACGCCGTGATTACGTGCTGGAGCGTCTGACCTCGATTGATGGCCTGCGCTGCCATAAGCCAGAAGGCGCATTTTATCTGTTTGTGAACATTGAAGGGCTGATCGGCAAGACCAGTGCCGGTGGACGCTTCATCAGCAACGATGCCGATTTTGTGCTGGCGCTGATTGAAGAGCAGCATGTGGTGACGGTGCAGGGTGCGGCTTATGGCATGAGCCCGTATTTCCGCTTGTCCTACGCCACCAGCATGGAGCGCTTAGAGACGGGCTGCGATCGTATTGCGGCATTCTGCGCTGGCTGCCGTTAAACGAAAGGCGAAAAAAATGGCTGCCGATAAGGCAGCCATTTTTATTTGGGCGATTCAAAAAAACTTATTGAGCAAGCACCTCTGCCGCCGGCGCCACCTGATGGCCGCTGGCTTCGATTTCACTGCGTACGATGGTGGCGAGGGCCAGTGAGCCTGGCGTATCGCTGTGCACCAGGATCGACCGGGCACGCACGGCTATCACTTCCCCTTCGAAGGTGGTGACGGTGCCATGCTGCAGGAACTGCCGCACGCGGGCACGCAGCGCCGCTTCCTCTTTGATCACCGAGCCGGCAATGCCGCGCGGCACTAAGCGCCCTTGAGCATCGTAAGCGCGGTCGGCGAGGAACAGCGTCAGGGTTTTCAGGCCCGCTGCCTGTGCCGCTCGCTCAATGATGGTATCGGGTTGTGCGAACACAATCAGATCTGCATTAATACGGGCGACGAGCGTCATGACCTGGTGCGCTAATGCCTCGTCGCGATTGACGATATTGCCCATCGCAGCGTGGAAGCTGAAGTGCGACACCTTCGTGCCTTCTGCCTGAGCAATCGCTGTCAGCGCGCCGAGTTGATAAGCGACCTGCTGGCAGATCTCTTCGGCACTGAACGGCAGCTCGCGACGACCAAAGCCCTGGCGATCGGGCAAGCCAGGATGCGCACCAATGCCGACACCATTCTCTTTCGCCAGTCGCACCATTCGGGTCATGATCGCCGGATCGCCGGCGTGGAATCCGCAGGCGATATTCGCTGAGGAGACCACTTTCATCAGCGCGGCGTCATCGCACAGTTGATAAACGCCGAAGCCTTCGCCCATATCGGAGTTCACATCAATCTTCATGGTTTGGGTTCCTTCGGAAAATTATGCGGTTAACGCTTTACGCAGCGGTGGGCAGCTCACACGTAAGCGGCTCAGCCAGCCTGCGACCTGTTGCTCGATGGCGATGGCCTCACGCGTATCGCTCTGGATCAGCTGGATCGATTGGCCGGGTAATACCTGTCCTAAACGCCACAGATCCTGCTCAATCACCCCGGCGATCTTGGGATAACCGCCCGCAGTGTTGGCATCGCTGAGCTGAATGATCGGCTCGCCGCCGGGCGGCACCTGCACAATGCCGGGAATCAGCCCGTAAGAACGCATCTCAATGGTTTTTGACGGGAAAATCGGATCGCCCGCCAGTCGATATCCGGTGCGATTGCTTTGATTGGAGACCTGCCATGATTGCTGCCAGAAGCGACCGGCATCGGCAGCAAACAAGGGATATTCGCCGGATGGAATGGCGCGCAGCTGAATCTCACCTGCGCTGTTACGCGGGAAATGTGCACGCAGGGCGCTGTCGGGCGGCTCAATGCCAATACCGCTGCTGGGCAACGGGGATGCCTGTGTTTCACCCAGCGCCAACCGATCGCCACGCTGCAGCGGGCGGCCTTCCAGGCCACCAAAGCCACCACGAAGTGCCGTGCTGCGCGAACCCAGCACCATTGGCACATCAATGCCGCCTGCTATACAGAGATAACCGCGTGCGCCACTGCGCGGGTAACGCATTTCCAGCACCTGTCCGGCACGCACGCCGCAGCCCCACCAGGGCGGCAACGGCGCACCGTCTAAAGTGGCGCGACAATCCGCACCTGTTACCGCAATGCTGCTGTCCTGCAAAAAACGCACACGGAATGGGAACAGCTGGACTTCAATGGCGGCGGCATTTTCTTCATTGCCGAGCAGCAGATTTCCGGCGCGCAGTGCCAGCGGATCCATCACACCACTCACCGAGACGCCCATATGGCGGAAGTTGAAACGCCCCAGATCCTGAACCGTGTTCAGGGCGCCGCTCTGTTCAATTTCGATCACAGTTCAATCCTCTGCGGCAGAAAACGGATACGATCGCCCGGTGCCATCAGCGCGGGGGACTCAGCCAGAGGATCAAACACTTCCAGCTCGGCAAAACCGATGGCGTTCCAGCCGTTGGGGCCGGTCAGCGCTGAAACACCGGCCTGGGCCCCACCAATGGTAACCGTGCCTTTGAGCATACTGAGCGAGGGGACTTTCTTGCGTGGCGTGGCGAGCTGCGGATCGAGCCCATGCAGGTAACCAAAGCCTGGCGCGCTGCCGAGGGCAAACACGGTATATTCGCTTTGATGGTGACGGCGCACCACTTCGCGTGCGCTGAACCCGGTGTGACGACAAACGGCATCCAGATCGGTGGCGTGCTCGCCGCCGTAATAGACCGGGATTTCAATCAGTTTGCCCTGCGGACTGATCGCCTGCGCTTGATCCCAGGCGGCATGCAGCGAAGCACGAACGTCGGCTTCGTCCTCGGGGATGTGTCGGAACAGCACCAGCAGATTAGTGACGCCGGGGATCAAGGCTTCAACCGCCGCATCCGCCTGCAGCAAACGTGCCAGTGACCAGATGCGGCGTTGAGCGGAGAGATCGAATCCGCCCGGTGCTTCCACCAGCCACGCACGGGCGCCAATGGTGGAAAGGGCGATCGCAGAGGAACAAGCCAGCGCAGATGCGCTGGCGGGCTGGATATCAGAGTGCGACATCACGGGCATGATTATTCCAGTGGTTCAAATTTCAGGCTGGAGAGCGGCTGTACGCGCTCTTCGCGCACCATTTTGTATTCGGTATTTGGCCCAATCCAGGTGTTCCAGATTTTGTCGATGGTGCCATCGTCGTCCATCGCTTTCAGGCCGCTGTTAACGCTGGCCAGCAGGGCAGGTTCATCCTTTTTCATGCCGACACCAATCGGTTCCAGCGCCATCGGCTCTTTCACCATCGCCAGATTGATGCCGTCTTTTTTCGCCTGGGCGATGGTTTTCATCCCGGTCATGGTGTTAGTGACAAAGCCCACCGATTTGTTCTGCTCCAGCGCCAGGAAGGCGGAGGCAGAATCCTGGAAGGTGACGGCTTTACCGCCTTTGATGTGGATCGATTGCTCTGACGTGGTGCCTTTGGTGGCGCTGATACGTTTGCCTTTGAAATAGTCCAGTGGTTTATCTGCCAGCGGCGCTTTCACCAGCAGCATCTCTTTCGCCACGTAGTAAGGATCGCTGAACTGGATCTGATTACCACGCGTTTTGGTGTAGGCCAGGTTAGCAATCAACACATCGGCACGGCCGGTGGCGATCACCGCGATACGCGCTTCAACAGAGGTCGGCACCAGAGTCAGTTTGACGTTCATCTGCTTGGCCAGAGCGTGACACAGGTCGATATCCATGCCAGCCAGCTGGCGCGTTTGTGGATCCGGCGAAGAGAAGGGCGGTACGTCGGAGTAAACGGCGCATTTCAATTCACCGCTCGATTTAATGTTCGCCATCATATCTGCCTGCGCCGCCGAAACAGCCAGCAACGGCAGCATTGCCAAGCCAATGGTGGTCACTCTTTTCATGGTCATGTGCATTCCCTCAATGGTGGATACTGCTTAGGAGCGCAAAATCTCGCTTTTCTGGACTATATCGGCTTTGTTTTGCGGCGAAAAAGAGGGAAAGCGTGTTATGCAATAGGGAAATGATATGACCGATGGCGATAAGTTATTTCTATTCAGGCAGAGCGAAAAAGTGTTATCCAGCGCACATTTTTCTCCCTAGTGTAAGCCGCGTTGTCCTCTCGGCAACCCCGCCGATTGCACGTGGTAGAGAGAGAAGAGTGAGAGCATGAATCCCCGATTAGGCGTGTTATTAAAGATATTCGCCGCACTCAGCGCCACGCTGATGCTGGCCTGTGTTAAAGGTCTGAACGGTGCTATCCCCACCGGCGAAGTGATTTTTTTCCGAAGCTTTATCGCGCTATTTCCCCTGTTAATCTGGCTGAGAGTGCAGGGGAACGTGCTGGAGAATCTTAAGACGCGCAATCTGTTTGGCCACTTCATTCGCGGTTTCTCCGGCACCGGCGGCATGTATTTTAACTATCTGGCGCTGGTGTACATCTCGCTGGCTGATGCCACGGCACTGAGTTATGCCGCACCGTTGTTTACCGTGATTATGGCCGCGATGCTGTTGAAGGAACGGGTGCGCGTGTCGCGCTGGGTGGCCGTGGTGGTGGGATTGTCGGGTATCCTGATTATGCTCTCCTCCAGTCTTGCGGCTAGCGGCGGCGTGCTGGCAGGTGGCGCCAGCAGTACCACGGCCAGCCTTGGTGTTGCTTTTGCATTGATTGCCGCACTCTGTACGGCCACCTCGAATGTGCAAATCCGTTTTCTCAATGGCATCGAAAAACCGGGCGCGATCGTGTTCTATTTTTCGCTGATGACGACGTTGATTGGCCTGGCAACGGCATTTTTCGGCTGGATAAAGCCCACTGGCTTGCAGTGGCTGCTGTTGGTGGGCTGTGGTTTATTTGGCGGTCTGGCACAGATTCTGGTGACACTCAGCCTGCGCTATGCTGATGCCTCGCTGCTGGCACCGTTTGATTACACTACGCTGGTGTGGTCGATGCTGATTGGCTATCTGTTCCTCAACAGCCTGCCAGGCACGACAACCCTCTTCGGTGCATCGATTGTGGCACTGGCAGGAATCTTTGCGGTATGGCGTGAAAACCGTCAGCGCAAATTGGCGATGGTGAGCAGTACACCGTGATGCGGTGTGTTAGCCGCTGCGCAGTTTGCAATACCAGGTCGCCATAGCGGGCGACCTGGATAACACAGCGCTCGTGCGCTTACCGATAAACATCATCGATAATTTCTACCTGCTTGTTTTGCAGTGCTTCCGCCAGCCAACCGCGTTCCAGAGAACCGGTTTTCGCCAGCTCAAAGTTATGCTCATCAACGATCAAGTAAGCTTGTGCTGCTTCGAGAATGCGCGCGGCGTCCTGCCGGGGAATGACGATCACGCCGTCGGCATCGCCTAATACGATATCGCCAGGTGAAACGTGAATTTTACCGCAGGCAATCGGCACGTTGATTTCGCCTGGGCCATCTTTGAAAGGGCCACCTGGCGTATGTCCGGCGGCATAAATCGGGAAATCCATACGTGATAAGCCCTCAATATCACGCACCGGGCCGTCCAGCACGATGCCTTCCATACCGCGCTGTCTGGCATAAGTGGCCATCACTTCACCCATCAATGATTGGCTGCGGTCACCCTCATTCGACAGGATGATGACATCGTTCGGCCCGGCCATATCCAGCGCTTTATGCAACATCAGGTTATCGCCAGAGCGTGCCTTCACGGTCACTGCCAGGCCGCACATGATGGGGGCTTTAGGCGCCGTTTTCAGGCTGATCTCTGCCGATAGCGCAGGCAAGCGACTCATGCAGTCGGCGACTACCGCCGCGGGTAAACGGCGGAACGCTTCCAGTAACGGTTCGGCATCGGAGGGACGGCGTAAATAAATACGATTTCCTGCGGTCATTTTATTTCTCCTGTCAGGATTTGCTGGGATTTATAGGGGTAAGAGAAGAATTGGCGCGATCTTCACGGGTGAATGCACCGGAGAGTGGAGTGCCATCAACGGTGTCGTAATGACGTATGGCTTGTGGTTTTAACCAACGCTGCACGCGCGAAGGCATATCAAAACCAAACAGCAGCATCACCACGAAGGTCAGCCCAAAGGAAAGCCCGCCCAGTGCACCGCCAAGCGATGCGTGTTGGGCAATCAGTGCACCAAGCACCGGCGCCAATGCGCCTCCCAGTGAACCGATGTTGTAGATAAAGCTAAGATTGGCGGCACGCTGCTCGGTATCAAAATAGCCGCTGATCATTTTCGCCAGCAGGCCACCCACTCCCTGGCTAAACAGCTGCTGCAGGAAGATCAGCAGGCATAGCAGCCAGACGTTTGAGCCGTTGAGCATAAATACCGGGATGATCAGCACCTGGGCGACCAGCAGACTCAGTACATAGGTTTTACGCGTGCCGATGCGATCGGCTGCAATCCCCGCCACGCAGCATCCGAGGCCCATCCCAAAGCGGCTGAAGGAAAATACCAGTGCCACCACTTCAGGTGAGTAATGCAGATCGGTTTTCAGATAGGTTGGTAAAAGAGCGTGAATCGGCCAGCCATACAAAAATACGCAGACGATAGTGACCGTGAGCATCAAGCTGGTGGGCCAGCGTTCTCCCGCGCTTTGCACCAGAAAACGGATAAATATGCCGGCGGTGATCAGCGCTAATGCTGCGATAACAAGTCCTGAGCTTTGATGATCGAAACAGATGTAAAGTGCCGCCGCCGCGAGGACTCCCAGCAAGATGTTGAGTATGTTGCTTTTACGGTTGGGGCCACGAAAAAGGGTATCTACCATGGTGATGGTGGATGTCGTTGCTCTGGCTTTTGCCGCTGCCCACTCTTCAGCTTCCGGAATGGCACGGCGTAGCCACAAAGCAAAAAACACCGGGATGATGCCGAGATAAAAGAGTGCGCGCCAGCCCCACAGCGGCACAATCCAGCTGTAGGCTAACACTGACAAGATCGCGCCTGCAGAAAATCCCGAATTAAGGAATGCACTGGCTTTATTGCGCATATCTTTTGGCCAGGTTTCGATGGCATAAGCCGAGCTGGTGCCATATTCTCCCGCCATACCAATACCGACTAAAATACGAGCAACAAACATCCATGTGTAATTCGGTGCAATACCGCAGGCAAAGGTGCCACCAGCAAATAATATAATGCTGGTGATCATGGCACTTTTACGCCCGTATTTATCGCCCATGGCACCGAGCGCTAAACCGCCGAACCAACGCAGGATAAAGGCTGCCGAAATTAATGCAGCCGCTTCAGCAGTGCTGACTTTAAATTCCGCCATTATTTCGGTAAGCACTAATGTGATAATGACGAAATCAAATCCGTCCAGCATATAGCCCATCCAGGCCGCCCAAAAGGCTTTCCATTGCTGGCGATTAAGCCGCTTATACCAGGGCAAAGCCATTGTCTCTTCAGCCATGATAAACTCCGGGTGTAATTAACAGAGTAGGGGAATCCAGACCGCAAATTACTGTCTGTGATTGGAGGTTATTGTTCTGTTTGAGCAAGAATACGGGAATTTATCGTGTTACGGATTTTGTGTTACGGCTAACGAAGTGAGGATCACGAAATATTATCAGGCTACCTTTTAACTTGCTGATAATTAATTTTATTGGGTTTCGTTATGGTGGCATATATTAATAATATGGCTGGAGAGTTGTTTTTAAATTTCCGCCGGTTTTTAACTCCGGCGGAAAAATCAATCAGGGCTTCAAATCACCGTACCAATAAGATGCCGTCACGCCGCCATCCATCAGAAAATCACTGCCGCTGATGTAGCCGCCTTCTGGTCCCATTATGAGGTCTGCCAGCGCTGTGGCCTGCTGCACCAAATGTTGAATCGATTGGCGCGAACTGACATCGACCTGGCTGGTTTCTACCGTAAAGCCGGCATCACGTAAGGTTTGTGCGGCAGCCGCACAGTTTCTCGAATTGAGGTCTGCCAGCAGCACAGTTTTGCCCTGACTCACGCGACGCGCGATGGCTTGTCCAATCGCACCTGCCCCGATAACCATCATAATCTCTTTCATTGTGTCTCCCGCCTTGAGGAATGACTGATGCGGCAAGCATAGCGGGGAAAGACTCTGGTGACTGTAGGGGCAATTGGCATGAGCTTATGAATGCTGCTCATGGGTTCTGAGCTTTAGGGGCGGTACCTGTGACTGACTGCACTTTGCAGGCTGTTTGCAGTTTTATTCGCGTTGTATCTCAGTTCAACATTATTTCAAACTCACTTAAGCGTTCAGGTATTGAAAAAGGGTAAGCTTCAAATATAACTTCTAGTTTATATCCAAGGCGTATAAACTACAGTTCATGTGAGGGACTTTTGAACAACTGGAGCGTTGATACAACGGAGCATTTTGCAGCGTGGCTAAAAGCGCAGGATGATGAAATGATTGAAGATGTACTCGCAAGCCTGGAAGTGTTGAAAATCTTCGGCCCTCATTTAGGGCGGCCTGATGTAGACACCATCATCGGTTCTCAATATGCAAACATGAAAGAATTGCGCGTGCAAAGTAATGGTAGACCTGTTCGGGCGTTCTTCGCATTCGATCCCAGAAGGAAGGGGATCGTCTTGTGTGCAGGGGCAAAACGGGGATCAATCAGAAGCGGTTTTACCGATCAATGATCAAATTAGCAGATCAAGAATACAGCAAGCATTTGAGAGGAATAATACATGCCTAAACTGGAAGAACTCATTGCACAACGATCTCCAGAATCACAGAAGAGAATTAAGGCTAAAGTCGCGGATAAAATTATTGAGGTTCAATTACGACACTTACGCGAAGAGCTTGAGCTCTCACAAGTACAGTTAGCCGAGAAAATGGGCGTTTCACAGCCAGCCATAGCAGCTATTGAAGCCCGAGGCGATGATATAAAACTCTCAAGCCTAAAAAAGTATGTTGAGGCATTAGGCGGAAAGCTGAGCTTGAACGTTGAACTACCTACGGGCGATGGGCGAACTTTTCTGCTTTAACATTAATAAGTTTCTCTATTTCATTTGGATGAATGGTGAAGATTTTCGGTTGCAGGTCGTTTGAGGATGCCTTGAGGCATCCTGCAGCTTATCTTGATGCGATTATGTTCATTGATGCTGTTTAAATATCTAAGACAGCGGCTTTGCAGAACGCACCCACTTCTTGTTGTGCATAGGTAACATTGATAACTTCCATTACCATTCTGATTTCTCCTCCCTGAGCGGTTTATCTTTTCGTTGCCCTGAAGCTCTCCGCCTTTGTTTACCCTGCAGCTTTGCAAGTTGAATCGGGGATATCTCCTGACGCGGCAGAAACAGCTCCAGCTTTTCGGTGAGATCCAACGCTACCATGATGGCGATAAAGACATCGAACGGCACTTTTCCTTTTTCAGCATTGAGCACAGACTTACGTGCAACACCTGCGCGCTCAGCAACCTCCGTCTGCGTTAAGTCACGATTTAGACGGGCTTGCTTGAGTCGCTGGCCAATTTCTTCAGCCAGTGCAGATGCGGAAGGAGTAGTCATATCTTTAAAGTCCCAATGTAGACACTTTATCGTCGGTCATGCGTTTAATGTCCAAATTATAGGACTCTATCGGATCATTGTCATGATAAATGGATGTATTGTAGAGTCCCTTATATAGCACTTTATGAGGATTAAAGGTGAGTTAAGTCCTTAAAGTGGGACATAATAAAGTTGAGGGGGGCTAAGGGATTAAGTTTTGAAAACGTCAAACGCAGAAAAGCAAAAACCCAGCCATAAGCTGGGTTTTCAGAATGTTGGTGCCCGGACGCGGAATCGAACCACGGACACGGGGATTTTCAATCCCCTGCTCTACCGACTGAGCTATCCGGGCAACGGGGCGCATTAAACCTTAATGGCTTTCAGCCGTCAACGGCTTTCGTCAAAAAAGCGTAGCAATCGTGACTGATTGCTTGCTTTTCAGGCAGGGTGTGCAAAATCTCAACGTGCCCGCTGGTGGTAAAGCGGTATTCAGGATTGCGTGACCTGCATGACCTGCATGACCTGCATGACCTGCATGACCTGCATGACCTGCATGACCTGCATGACCTGCATGATGCACGGGCTTAAGGGCCTCCTGCGAAAGTTTAGGCCAGTGCCCCGTTCTGCCGGCACAGCGCGATACTCAGCACATCCTCTGCCAGACGACGCGCGGTGGCCACATCCTGCACGTTGCGTTTCACTAGCAGCTTGCTCAGACAACCCTCGAGAATCAGCTCCATTTGATCGGCCACCATCGTGGGATTATCCAGCGCCAAATCCACCAGAATTTCATGAGTGAACTGCCATGAGCTGCGTTTCTGCTGCTCGGCTAACTGATGTACGGGTTGGTCAGGCTGCGGATAGAAGCTGCAGGCGGCGATAAACAGGCAGCCGGGAAAGCGGCCTTTGTTCACGTGCTCACTTAACACGTCGTAACGCGCCAGCAATTTTTGTTGGGCTGTGAGATGTTCATTGAGCTGTATCTGGCGGCGCCAGCTGTCAATCTGCTGACCGTGATAGCGCAGCGCGTCATACAATAATGCGTCACGGTCGGGCCAGAAACGTTCAAGATGTTCTGCATCAAGTCCGGTCTCACCGGCCAACTGCTGCAGGGAAGTGGTGGCGGCAAGGCCGCTCTGCTCAAGCACATTCAGCGCATGTTCAAGAATCTGTTCACGTTGCAAGTGACTCTCCTCTGGAGTGCGGGCCCGCTCGCGCACGAACGGGCAGTGTCCTGCAACCAGTGTCGTTTAACGCGACAGATTGTGCAAATGCGTGCGGAAGTCGGCAGCGTTAAGGAAACCGGTGACGCGTGAGTCAGGGATTTCTTTGCCTTGTGCATCAAAGAACAGAATGGTGGGCAAGCCTAATACCTGTAAATGCTGCAACAGGGCGTTATCCTGCGCGTTATTCGCGGTGACGTTGGCTTGCAGCAATTGTAGCTGACTTAAGTCGGCACGCACGCCTTCATCGCTGAAGGTATATTTCTCAAACTCTTTGCAGGCAACGCACCAGTCGGCGTAGAGATCGACCATGGTAATGCGACCTTGTGCCTGCTGAAGTGCGCTATCCAGTTGTTCACTGCTGGCAATGGTTTTGAACGGCAGATGCGCCACAGACTGCACGCTGGCGCTGCTGCCAAAAGCCCAATCCTGCAGCGGACGAGCGGCCACCAGCGCAGCAGCGAGCATGATGATTTGTAGAATGCGCCATTTGCCATTAGCACGCAGGCTGAGGCTGAACGCCCAGGCAAAGAACGCGACGCCGAGCAGGCTCCACAGACGCAAGCCCCAGACATCACCCACTACACGCTCCAGTAAGAACACCGGCAGCACCAGAATCACAAAGCCGAAGCCCTCTTTGACGCTCTGCATCCACGGGCCACTTTTCGGCAGCAGCTTATTACCAAACATCGTGACGGCGATCAGCGGCAGGCCCATGCCGAAGGCATACAGCCACAGCGTACCCGCACCGGCCCACAGGTTACCGCTTTGCGCGATATACAGCAGAATGGCACTCAGCGGTGCGGTGGTGCATGGCGAGCAGATCAATCCCGCCAGTGCGCCCATCATAAACACGCCCGGCAGCGAACCACCTTGCTGGCGATTACTCCACAGCGTCAGGCGCGTTTGCAGGCCGGAAGGCAGTTGCAGCGAGAACAAGCCAAACATCGACAGCGCTAGCACCATGAACAGCGCTGACAGGCCAATCAATACGTAAGGATGCTGCAGCGCCGCCTGGAAACGTAAACCTGCGGCGGCCACCACCATACCGAGCACGGTGTAGGTCAGCGCCATCCCTTGCACATAGACCATCGCCAGTGCGAACAGGCGTCCAGCAGAGTAGCGACGCTGGCCACCGAGAATGATGCTGGAGATCAGCGGATACATCGGCAATACGCACGGCGTGAAGGCAACGCCGATGCCAATCAGCAGCGCCCACAGCGGTGAAAACGGCAGTGGCGTGCGCTGTTGTGCAGGCTGCGCGTTAACGGCGGGGGCATCGTGATTGGCGGCAACCGGGTTAAGCGGCACCGAACGGGTTTCGGGCGGATAGCAGAATCCGGCGGCCGCACAGCCCTGATAGGTCACCGTGAGCGTGGCACCAGACTCAGCCTGATGCAGAGTGATCGGGACCTGTAAATCCTGCGGATAGATTTCGCTCTTGCCGAAGAACTCATCCTCATGCGACTGTCCTGGCGGCAGAGCCAACGGTGCCATCTGTGCTTTTTGCGGCGTCACATGAATCTGCTGACGATAAAGGTAATAGCCGTCCTTCACCTTCCAGCTCAGTGTGAGTTGGTTGCCCTGCTGGCTGAAATCGAAGCCAAATGCCTGATCCACCGGCACAAAGCGGCTGTTATTGTTAGGTGAGAAGATATTGGCCTGTGCTGAAAAGCAAAACAGCAATGCAAGGCAAAGGCCCATCAGGCGAGAAAGTCGTGCAGCCATGAGGATGTAATCAGCTCCGGTGGCGAATGAGCCGCGATGATAGCACGGCCGCCTCGCCACGAGGTTTTCAGGATGTAACGGCGTTACAGAATCAGGCTACCAAACAGGAAGCCAAACGCCACGGAGAAGGCAATCGCCAACACGCCGGGAATGATAAAGGAGTGATTAAACACAAACTTGCCGATTCGGGTCGAACCGGTGTCATCCATTTCTACTGCTGCCAATAAGGTGGGATAGGTCGGCAACACGAACAGGGCTGAGACGGCGGCAAAGGAGGCAACGGCGGCGAGAGGGGATACGCCAAGCATGAGGGCGGCAGGCATCAACGCCTTGGTGGTCGCTGCCTGTGAATAGAGCAGGGTAGCAGCGAAGAACAATATCAACGCCAGCATCCACGGGTAGCTCTGCAACATATCGCCAGCCGCAGTCTGGATGTCCGCCAGGTGGGCTTTGACAAAGGTATCGCCCAGCCATGCCACGCCCATCACGCAGATACAGGCACTCATGCCGGATTTGAACGTACTGGCGCTGAGGATTTCGCCGGTATCGACTTTGCAGGTTAGGCAAATCAGTGTGGCAACGGTGAGCATAAACACCACAATCGCTTCGTTACGAGGCAGCACTGGGTTGCTGATTAGCCCAACGCTGTCGCTGATCGCCGTGGCGTAGAGCACAACTGCCGCTATGCCGATCAGGAACAGCAGCACGGCACGTTTGGCGCCAGGCTTAATGTCATAGACGCGTTCTCCGCGCAGTGTGACTTCACCTTTGGCTAAGCGCGCCTGATACACCTCGTCTTCTTTTAACTCTTTACCAAGAAAGCTGGTGATCACGGCGGCACAGAATATCGCGGCCATCGTGGCTGGGATCGATACGCCCAGCAGCGCCAGATAGCTGACGCCGCGCGGTTCAAGAATTGAGGCGAAGAACACCACCGCCGCAGAAAGCGGTGAAGCGGTAATGGCAATTTGCGAGGCGACGACGGCAATCGACAATGGGCGCGATGGACGCACCCCTTGCTCTTTGGCGACTTCAGCGATGACGGGTAGCGTCGAGAACGCAGTGTGTCCGGTGCCCGCCAGCAGCGTCATCACATAGGTGACGAGTGGCGCGAGGAAGGTGACGTAACGTGGATGGCGGCGCAGCAGGCGTTCCGCCAGGCCGACCATGTAATCGAGTCCGCCTGCAATCTGCATCGCGGCAATTGCGGCAATCACTGCCATGATAATTTCGATCACATCGAAGGGAATCGCGCCCGGCTTCATGCCGCAGAACAGCGTCAACACCAGTACGCCCAATCCGCCGGCAAATCCAATCCCGATGCCGCCTAGACGTGCACCCAGCCAGATCGCCAGCAGGACAATCAGTAATTCCACTAACACCATTCATTCCGCTCCTGAGCCGTGGGGGAAATCTCGACTCTTAAAGTTGTAGCCGCCAATAAGAAAAAAGCACGCCGTATTGTATACAGGCGTGCTTTTGGCAACTTGATCCGGAACGGATTACTGTTCGTTTTCGTCGGTGTAGCGTTTGGCTTTGTAGGTCGGATGCATCAGGTTCTGAATCGAGAAGATGTCATCCAGTTCCGCTTCGGTCAGCAGACCGCGCTCCAATACCACTTCACGTACGCTCTTGCCGGTTTCCGCACAAATCTTGCCGACGATATCGCCATTGTGGTGGCCGATATACGGGTTGAGATAAGTGACGATACCGATGGAGTTGAACACGTAAGCTTCACATACGGCTTTGTTAGCCGTGATGCCGTTGACGCATTTTTCCAGCAGGTTGAAGCAGGCGTTGGTCAGAATGCTGATCGACTCAAACAGCGCCTGGCCAATCACCGGTTCCATTACGTTGAGCTGAAGCTGACCCGCTTCTGACGCCATGGTCACGGTAATGTCGTTGCCGATAACCTTGAAGCACACCTGGTTCACCACTTCTGGCACCACCGGGTTCACTTTGGCTGGCATGATTGATGAACCGGCCTGCAGTTCTGGCAAGTTGATTTCGTTCAGACCCGCACGTGGGCCGGAAGAGAGCAGGCGCAGGTCGTTACAGATCTTCGACAGTTTCACCGCCAGACGTTTCAGCGCAGAGTGCACCATCACGTAAGCACCGCAGTCAGAGGTCGCTTCAATCAAGTCTTCTGCCGGGACGACAGGCAGATTACTGACTTCCGCCAGACGCTGAACGGCTAGCTGCTGATAGCCATCCGGGGTGTTGAGGCGAGTCCCGATGGCCGTCGCGCCCAGGTTTACTTCCAGCAGCAGTTCTGCGGTGCGCAGAATGCTGCGGGTTTCTTCATTCAGCAGCACGTTAAACGCGTGGAACTCCTGGCCCAGCGTCATCGGTACGGCATCCTGCAACTGGGTACGACCCATCTTGAGGATATTTTCGAACTCGACCGCTTTACGCTGGAAGCCTTCACTGAGCTGGCTGATGCCGTCCAGCAGTTTCAGAATTGAAGCGTAAACCGCAATACGGAATCCGGTGGGATAAGCATCGTTGGTCGACTGACACTTATTCACGTGATCGTTAGGGTTGAGGTACTGGTATTCACCTTTTTGGTGGCCCATCAGTTCCAGACCGATGTTTGCCAGCACTTCGTTGGTGTTCATGTTGACCGAGGTGCCCGCGCCGCCCTGATAGACGTCAACCGGGAACTGATCCATGCATTTACCGTTATTCAGCACTTCATCACAGGCCTGAATAATGGTGTTTGCGATGTTGCGAGGGATTGTTTGCAGCTCTTTGTTGGCGAGCGCGGCTGCTTTTTTGACCATCACCATACCGCGGACAAATTCCGGTATGTCACTGATTTTGTTGTTACTAATGTAGAAGTTCTCAATCGCACGCAGAGTATGAACACCGTAGTAAGCGTCTGCCGGAACTTCGCGCATGCCTAACAGGTCTTCTTCGATACGAATGTTGTTCGCCATGATTACCTTCTTATTATTTCTGCGGTGTCACTGCCGGGCGACCGGGATGGTCGGGCGGCAATCACTGTGCAGGTGAAGCAATTATATTGTCGTGGATTACCAGCACCGACATTTTATCCATCTTCGGGCTGGCGGGCACGATCATATTCTGTTGTTACAGAATTGTTTGTGCACAGATCACTTTACGGGCATTTACTGGCCCAGCGGTAATAACGATATGTGATGTAGTTCGCAATTTTAAGTCAGTGGGAAAAATTTGGCAGGATCGGTTGAAATCGCGGGTTGAGATGCCCATCTCTATCAATACGGTCAGACAGACCATCCCTTTCTGCTGCCTGGCAAGAAGCGAGGCAGCCCTACTCACAGGAGATATCGGTGCGCTGGATACCGTTCGTGATTTTTTTTGTTCTGGCCTGGATTGAGATCTCAATTTTCATTCAGGTTGCACATGCCCTCGGCGTGCTGCTCACCATGCTATTGGTGATCTTCACCTCGTGCATCGGTGTGTCGCTGGTGAAAAACCAGGGTATGAAGAACTTCCGTCTGATGCAGGAGAAGCTGGCGCGCAATGAAAGCCCAGCGGCGGAGATGACCAAAAGCGTTTCACTGATCATTTCGGGCTTCTTACTGCTGTTGCCGGGCTTCTTTACTGACTTCCTCGGTTTGTTGCTGCTGTTGCCTCCGGTGCAGAAACATCTGACGCTGAAATTAATGCCGCATCTGCGTGTGTGGCGCGGACCCGGCGCCGGGCCTGACAGTGGCTATACCATGGATGGCGAATACGAGCGTAAAGATCAGGATCAAATCGGACACGATAAAGATCGATAAGAAGAGAAGGGCGGCGAGAGTCGCCCTTTTTGCTGTCTTTTTCGTCAATGGTTACAAAAACGAAAATTTTTTATTTTTTGCCCCTTGAAAGCCCTTTTTAGTGACCCTATCTCTCTCTCCACGAGGCCGGAAGCCATGCAGTCCGGTTCAACCCAAAAAACTGAATGATTGGACTTCTTCAAAGGAGAGCTACCAAATGAAAATTCGTCCGTTGCACGATCGCGTTATCGTCAAGCGTAAAGAAGTTGAAGCTAAATCTGCTGGCGGTATCGTTCTGACCGGCTCTGCAGCTGGCAAATCAACCCGTGGTGAAGTTCTGGCTGTGGGTAATGGCCGCATCCTGGAAAACGGTGATGTTAAGCCGCTGGACGTGAAAGTTGGCGATCTGGTTATCTTCAGCGAAGGCTACGGTGCCAAAACTGAAAAGATCGATAACGAAGAAGTTCTGATCATCTCTGAAAGCGACATCCTGGCGATTGTCGAAGCGTAATTACGCGTAATTCACTGAACGAAACGAATTTAAGGGATATTTGAAATGGCAGCTAAAGACGTAAAATTCGGTAATGACGCGCGCGTAAAAATGCTGCGTGGCGTGAACGTACTGGCAGATGCAGTAAAAGTTACCTTGGGCCCGAAAGGCCGTAACGTGGTTCTGGATAAATCTTTTGGTGCACCGACCATCACCAAAGATGGTGTTTCTGTAGCACGTGAAATCGAGCTGGAAGACAAGTTCGAGAACATGGGTGCACAAATGGTGAAAGAAGTGGCCTCTAAAGCGAATGACGCTGCGGGCGACGGCACCACCACTGCAACCGTTCTGGCTCAGTCTATCGTGAACGAAGGCCTGAAAGCCGTTGCGGCTGGCATGAACCCAATGGACCTGAAGCGCGGTATCGATAAAGCCGTTGCTGCTGCCGTTGAAGAGCTGAAAGCGCTGTCTGTTCCTTGCCAGGATACTAAAGCCATTGCTCAGGTAGGTACCATCTCTGCTAACTCTGATGAGTCAGTCGGTACCCTGATCGCGAAAGCGATGGATAAAGTGGGCAAAGAAGGTGTTATCACCGTTGAAGAAGGCACCGGCCTGCAAGACGAGCTGGACGTGGTTGAAGGTATGCAGTTCGACCGTGGCTACCTGTCTCCTTACTTCATCAACAAGCCAGAAACCGGCGCAATCGAACTGGATGCACCGTTTATCCTGTTGGCTGACAAGAAGATCTCTAACATCCGTGAACTGCTGCCAGTACTGGAAGCGGTTGCGAAAGCCGGTAAACCACTGCTCATCATCGCTGAAGATGTTGAAGGCGAAGCACTGGCAACTCTGGTGGTTAACACCATGCGCGGTATCGTGAAAGTGGCTGCGGTTAAAGCACCTGGCTTCGGCGACCGTCGTAAAGCAATGCTGCAGGATATCGCAATCCTGACCGGCGGTACCGTCATCTCTGAAGAGATCGGTATGGAGCTGGAAAAAGCGACCCTGGAAGATCTGGGTCAGGCTAAGCGTGTTGTGATCAACAAAGATACTTCTACCATCATCGATGGTGTGGGCGATCAGGGTGCAATCTCTGGCCGTGTGACTCAGATCCGTCAGCAGATCGAAGAAGCAACTTCTGATTACGACAAAGAAAAACTGCAGGAGCGCGTAGCGAAACTGGCAGGCGGCGTAGCCGTTCTGAAAGTGGGTGCAGCCACTGAAGTTGAAATGAAAGAGAAGAAAGCACGCGTTGAAGATGCCCTGCACGCTACCCGTGCTGCGGTAGAAGAAGGCGTGGTTGCTGGTGGTGGTGTTGCACTGGTTCGCGTTGCAGCCAAGATCGCTGCTTCTGGCCTGAAAGGTCAGAACGAAGATCAGAACGTAGGTATCAAAGTTGCGCTGCGCGCAATGGAAGCACCACTGCGTCAGATCGTTTCTAACGCCGGTGAAGAGCCATCTGTTGTTGCTAACAACGTGAAAGCAGGCGACGGCAACTACGGCTACAACGCTCAGACTGAAGAATACGGCAACATGATCGACTTCGGTATCCTGGACCCAACCAAAGTAACCCGTTCTGCACTGCAGTACGCGTCTTCTGTAGCGGGTCTGATGATCACCACCGAAGCGATGGTAACTGACCTGCCTAAAGGCGATGCTCCTGATTTAGGTGGCGCTGGCGGCATGGGTGGCATGGGCGGAATGGGCGGCATGATGTAATTTGCCCCTGACTGCTTAAGTCATGTGAAAAACCCTCGATCGGAAACGGTCGGGGGTTTTTCTTTTGGCGGCGAACAAGGTATAAGTAAGAGCGCAATACTTCGGCTTTGCGGGTTTAGGGCAATGAATGTTCAGAAAAAAAGTGCGCTTTTCTGCTACGCTGCCGCCCGACACTGATGATAATAAATGGGGATTACAATGCGGATTAACCTCTTGCTCGGACTGGCGGTAGGGACTTTACTGCTGGCGGGCTGCAGCAGCTCCAATCAACTGAGTTCCGGCGGACAGCGTGTCACTTTCGTTGACCAACAGCCTGGAAGCCAATGTCAGCTGCTGGGCAATGTCACCGGCTCACAGAGCAACTGGTTGAGCGGTTCAGGCGGTGAAGGCAGTTCTTTGCGTGGCGCAGCCAATGACCTGCGTAACCGCGCGGCAGAGATGGGTGGCAACGTGATTTACGGTGCAACCAGCCCAACGCAGAACCTGCTTTCAGCTTTCGCACCGCTTGACAGCAAAATGTCTGGTCAGGTGTATAAGTGCCCGTAATGGCATGAAAGAGATGTAAAAAAAGCCGCTGATGCGGCTTTTTTTGTGGGCGCAATGTCTCGCGCGGCGGTTATTCCTGACGTAGCTGTAAATCCAGCGGCGTTTTACTTGGCTCTCCGCCAATCTCGCGCGCCAGTTTTGGCACCATGTAACCTGAGACCATGGTCAGCAGCTGGCGTACCAAGGCACGCGCTTCATCATCCGAAACAAAGAAATGCGCCGCGCCCTGTACTTTATCCAGCACGTGCAGGTAATAGGGCAGAATACCGGCATCAAACAACGCGTTGCTCAGATTAGCCAGCGCGTGTGCATCATCATTGATACCGCGCAGCAGCACGCTTTGATTAAGTAAAGTGACGCCCGCACGTTTGAGCATCTGCATGCCGTAGTGCAGCTCATCGTCAATCTCTTGCGCGTGGTTGATATGACTCACCATCAGCACTTGCAGGCGCGTTTCGGCCAGAATCTGGCATAACCCTTCGGTAATACGTGCGGGAATCACCACCGGGAGGCGGCTATGAATGCGCAGACGCTTCAGGTGGGGGATTTTCTCCAGCGCGCCGACCAGCCACGCCAGCTCATGGTCTTTGGCCATCAGCGGATCGCCACCCGAGAAGATAATCTCATCCAGCTCTGGATGCTCAGCGATGTAATCAATCGCCGCCTGCCAGTTGCGCTTATTGCCCTGATTATCCTGATAGGGGAAATGGCGACGGAAGCAGTAGCGGCAGTTAACCGCACAGCCGCCTTTCACCAGCAGCAAAGCACGGTTTCTGTACTTATGCAGTAAGCCGGGCACCACACTGCTTTGTTCATCCAGCGGGTCGGTGCTGTAACCAGGCGCATCGACAAATTCCTGACGGCTGGTTAATACCTGCAGCAAAAGGGGGTCGTGCGCATTGCCCGGCGTCATGCGTTGAATGAAGGCACGCGGCACGCGCAGCGCAAAAAGCTTGCGCGCATCGTTGCCTGCGGCCAAATCCGCATGCTGTTCGAGAGATAAAAGTCGCAGTAATTCAGTAGGATCGGTGACAACATCAGCAAGTTGCTGCAACCAATCTTCTCTGATGGGGGGATTTAGGGTTACAATGTTTGCCATTTTTTTGGCTATTACCAGTTCAATATTTACAGAGGGCCTTTATGGCGACTTATCTTAGCAACGATTTCCGTCCCGGTCTTAAAATCATGTTCGAAGGCGAGCCATATGCCATCGAAGCCAGTGAGTTCGTTAAACCGGGTAAAGGCCAGGCATTTGCACGCGTTAAAATGCGTCGTCTGCTGACCGGTTCTCGCGTTGAGAAGACCTTCAAATCTACCGACTCTGCCGAAGGCGCAGACGTTCGTGATATGACGCTGCAGTACTCTTACAACGACGGCGACTTCTACTACTTCATGCACCCAGAGTCTTTCGAGCAGTATCAGATCGAATCTAAAGTGCTGGACGACGTGACCAAATGGTTGCAGGACAATGCGGATTGTATCGTTACCCTGTGGAACGATAAAGCGATCGCTGTTCAGCCACCGAACTTCATCGAAGCAGAAGTCATCGAAACAGATCCAGGTCTGAAAGGTGATACTGCCGGTACCGGCGGCAAGCCAGCGACCCTGTCTACTGGCGCAGTGATCAAAGTTCCACTGTTCGTCCAGATTGGCGAAGTGGTTAAAGTTGACACCCGCTCTGGCGAATACGTTTCTCGCGTAAAATAATTGCCAAATCAGGCGCATCACTCGATGCGCCTTTTTTCTCTATGAGTTCAGAATAATGAAAAAGATGGCGAAATTGGCTGTTTTTGCGTTGCTGGTCTCTTCTGCTTTAAGTGCCTGCAACACTTTCCACGGCTTTGGTGAAGACGTCTCCCATTTGGGCGGTGCCATTTCACGCGCAGCTGATAAATAAATTGCGAGGGCGCCGCCTTTTTTCAGCGGCTTAGCCAGCAAGGTTTTGTATAAGGTCTATGCTTGAATGGCTGTACTTTTACTGCAACCAACAAGGATATGGCTATGTTAAAGAAAAGTATTGTCGCGATTCTTTCTGTTCTGGTGCTTTCCTCTGTGTTGACCGCCTGCAACACCACCCGTGGTGTTGGCGAGGACGTTCAGGCCGGTGGCAAAGCGATTCAGCGCAGCGCACAGTGATCCAAACCGGTGCGAAACCCGATTTCGTACCGGATTCCCTGATTCCCTCTTTCTTTGTCTGAAAAAGCACCGCTAACGCCTTCGATCCCGTCACGCCGTTGTTTGCCGTAGCCAATACGGGTAGACTTCTCCCCCTTATCTGTATAAGGAGTCACCAACATGAGCGAAACGGCAAGCTGGCAGCCGAGCGCACCCATTGCCAATTTGTTGAAACGCGCCGCTATTTTGGCGGAGATTCGTCGTTTCTTTGCCGATCGCGGCGTGCTGGAGGTCGATACCCCGGCGATGAGCCAGGCGACCATCACGGATATCCATCTGGTGCCGTTCCAGACGCGCTTTGTGGGTCCAGGTGCAGCGGAAGGGCGCGATCTGTGGCTGATGACCAGCCCGGAATATCATATGAAGCGTCTGCTGGCGGCGGGCAGTGGCCCAATCTATCAGATGGGACGTTGCTTCCGTAACGAAGAAGCAGGGCGCCACCATAATCCTGAGTTCACCATGCTGGAGTGGTATCGTCCTCACTACGATATGTATCGCCTGATGAATGAAGTCGACGATCTGATGCAGCAGGTGCTGGAGTGCGATAGCGCCGAATCTTTATCGTATCAGCAGGCATTTATTCGCCATCTGGAACTTGATCCTTTGTCAGCGGATAAAACACAGCTGCGTGAAGCCGCGACGAAGTTGGGTGAGGGTGAACTGGCGAATCGTGAAGAAGACCGCGATACCTTGTTGCAGCTGCTGTTTATGCTGGGTGTTGAGCCGAAGATTGGTAACGAGAAACCGTGCTTCGTGTATCACTTCCCGGCCAGTCAGGCGGCATTGGCCGAAATCAGCACTGAGGATCATCGCGTCGCGGAGCGTTTCGAGGTGTATTACAAAGGCGTGGAGCTGGCTAACGGCTTCCGCGAATTGACCGATAGCCGCGAACAGCGTCAGCGCTTTGAGCAGGATAATCGTCGCCGTGCAGCGCGTGGTTTACCGCAGCATCCGATTGATACCAACCTTCTGGATGCGCTGGCACATGGCATGCCTGCATGTTCAGGTGTGGCGTTGGGTGTGGATCGTTTGATTATGCTGGCGTTGAAAGCTAATGCATTAAGCGACGTGATTGCCTTCCCGGTGGATCGCAGCTAATCATTCTTGCTCAGGCAGGGTGTTTCAGACAACAACGGCGCATGTATTGCGCCGTTGTTTATTTAAGGGTTACTGCTGCGTCGTGGGTGCGGCTGGCGCTTCGGGGAACTCCTGAATAGTGACTGGCAGCATCATCTTTTGTTCGTTACGCAGAACCTGCACCTGAATCACCGATCCTGGACGAATCTCGGCGACCTGATCCATGGTTTCCTGCGCCGACAGCGCCGGTTTGCCGTTCACCTGTAAAAGCACATCATTGGCTTGAATACCTGCCCGATCGGCTGGCCCGCCTGGCGTAACCTCACTGACGATAATACCCTGTGCACGATCCAGACTGCTGCCCTGACCGTGTAGCGGCGGCAGCTCACGGCCGGTGATGCCGATATAGCCACGAATGACCCGACCGTCACGAATCAATTTATCCATGATCTTGGTTGCTAACGCGGTTGGAATCGCAAAGCCAATCCCTTCCGGCGTTTCGCCATCATTGCTTTTATCAAATGTCAGGGTGTTAATGCCCATTAGTTCGCCGAGCGAGTTAATCAGCGCACCGCCTGAGTTGCCCTGATTGATGGATGCATCGGTCTGCAGGAAATTTTGACGACCCGATGAGCTCAAGCCCACGCGCCCGGTGGCACTGATAATGCCCTGAGTGACGGTCTGCCCGAGGTTGTAGGGGTTACCAATCGCCATCACCACATCGCCGATATGTGCGATACGGTTAGCGTTAATCGGAATCACCGGCAGGTTAGTGGCGCTGATCTTCAGCACCGCTAAATCGGTCATCGCATCTGAACCCACTAAGGTGGCTTCAAAGAAACGACCATCCTGCAACGCCACAATGATCTGGTCGGCGTTATTAATGACATGCTTGTTCGTGAGAATGTAGCCTTTCACGTTCATGATCACGCCAGAACCCAGCGTGGTGATACCGCGATTATTGTTGCCATGGGCACTGCGGTTGTAGACGTTGACCACCGCAGGCACAGCGCGGCGCACCCCCTGATTGAAGCTCACGGGGGATTCATCATCACTGTTGTCATGATCAAAGGTGACGTTGCTGCTCATACGCAGCGCAGGGATCGCTACCAGCAGCAAACCCGCTACGATCAGGCCCATCACCACAGAACGCAAAAGTTTAAGAAACATGGTGTTATTTCAGGAAAGGTGGGATCGCTGGGCAGAATAACATGAGAAAGGCGGACAAACACCTGCTTGTCCGCCTGTTGCGAGGATTATCGCATAAGTAAGTAAATGCTCTCGTCGCCACGCACCACGTTCAGTGCCAGGATCGCGGGTTTACTTTCCAGCGCTTTACGCATTTCAGCCAGCGAGGTCACGCGATCTCGGTTCACACCGACAATCACATCATCTTTCTGCAAACCTGCCTGCTCAGCTGGCGTGCCTTTTTCGATGGCATCCACTTTCACGCCTTTATCGCCGGCTTTAGAGGCACCATCGCTCAAGGTGGCACCTTGTAACGCCGGAGACATCAGTTGGGCGCTGGCGGTGGTTTGCGCGCTCTGTTCCAGCGTCACGGTCACCGTCACCGGTTTGCCTTCACGCAGCAGACCAATTTTCACCTGCTGACCCGGTGGGGTGGTGCCCACTTTTACGCGCAACTCGGCAAAGCTGGTGATCGCTTTGTCATTGATGGAGGTGATGATGTCGCCCGCTTTAATGCCCGCTTTCTGCGCCGCCGAGTTAGGCAGCACTTCAGAAACAAAGGCACCACGCTGAGCGTCAACGTTAAAGGCTTTGGCGATGTCAGGCGTCATTTCGGTGCCTTTAATGCCCAACTGACCGCGTTTCACTTCACCAGACTGAATCAGCTGCTGCGCGAGGTTCATCGCCATATTGCTGGGAATCGCGAAGCCGATACCAATGTTGCCGCCGCTGGAGGCAAGAATCGCGGTGTTGATACCAATTAGCTCGCCATTCAGGTTCACCAGCGCACCGCCGGAGTTCCCCCGGTTAATCGCCGCATCGGTCTGGATGAAGTTTTCCAGGCCTTCAAGGTTCAACCCGCTGCGGCCCAACGCCGAAATAATGCCGGAGGTGGCCGTTTGGCCAAGACCGAAGGGGTTACCGATAGCCACAGCAAAATCGCCCACTTTCAGGGAGTCGGAGTCGGCGATTTTCACCTGCGTCAGATTTTTAGCGCCTTCAACCTGAATCAGCGCGATGTCGGTTTGCTCATCATGGCCAATCAGCTTGGCATCATATTCATTGCCATCGCTGAGCTGGACGCTGATTTTATCGGCACCGTTGACCACGTGATTGTTGGTGAGAATGTAACCTTTAGCCGCATCAATGATGACACCTGAACCAAGGCCCTCAAACGGTTGCGGCTGAGATTGTCCCGGTGCCTGGCCAAAGAAGCGCTTCAGCGGTTCAGGAATATCCTGTGCCTGCTGGCCGCTGTCGGTGCCTTCAACATGCACGCTAACGACCGCGGGCAGAACTTTTTCCAGCATGGGTGCCAGACTCGGCAGTGCTTGTCCCTGCACCTGTGCGGGCAGCGTCGCCATCGCGCCAGGCGTTGCCGCCAGACTCATCCCAATACTCAAGGCTAATGCGCTTAACAGTCGTGCTTGTTTTTTCATTGCTACAACGCTCTCGCTGCGAAAGAAGAAAGGGGATAGAAAGTGTGACAGTAGTTTGGCGTAAGTGTTCGGAAAACAAAAAGGGCACAGCTAAGCTGTGCCCCAAAAGGATTATTTACGCGGTGTACGGTCGCTGCCGCGCAGCAAACCGGATGCGCCATCAGAGTAATCACGCGGCATCTGCACCGGTGCCTGATCGTTATCCGCTTCGGCTTCCGTTAACTGATAAGCAAACGGATTTTTTTCGCCCGGCAGATTTGGCAGCAGGTCATTCGAACCCTTTGCCATATGCTGATACAGCTGGCGGTAATCATGTGCCATGTTGTCCAGCAATTCTGCGCTGCGCGCAAAGTGGTTGGTGAGCTCTTCGCGATAATCTGCCAGCTCAGCCTTCGATTTTTCCAATTCGTACTGCATGCTACGCTGCTCACGCAGCTTCTTGTTGCCAAAACGCATGACAACTGCGCCGACAATAATGCCAATCACTAAACCAATCAGCCCGTATTCCCAGGTCATAATGACTCCCGTGTAATTTCCGTTGCTTCGTAGGGCATTGCTTCTGTTTCCACTTCAATAGCAGTCACTATACCCAATAATCTTATGGAAGTGGAACTCTCGGGCTGCATCGCTTAGTGTAGTGCGGCCTAATTTTCGCCAACCGACCCGTGAATCGGACTTTTTCAGGGATTCTGAGAGAACCATGCAAACCTCATCTCCGCTTGCCCGCTATGAGCAGGCGCTATCACAGGGCGAGTTTCGCCCGGATGATGTACAACGCGAAGCCATTACCCGCCTGGATGCGATCCAGCAAGGATTGATTGCCCGTAAGCCCGCGCCTGAACCCGCCGCTAAAGGGCTGTTTGGCCGCCTGTCGAAGCTGATGTCCAAAGAGAAAAGCAGCAACGAAGCGCCGGTGCGCGGGCTGTATATGTGGGGCGGCGTGGGTCGCGGTAAAACCTGGGTGATGGATTTATTTTTTCAGTCTATTCCTGGCGACCGCAAACTTCGTCTGCATTTCCACCGCTTTATGCTGCGGGTCCATGAAGAACTGACCCAGTTACAGGGCCATAGCGATCCGCTGCTGATTGTGGCCGACCGCTTTAAAGCAGAAACCGATATTCTCTGCTTCGACGAATTCTTTGTGTCCGATATTACCGATGCGATGCTGCTGGGTACGCTGATGGAAGCACTGTTCGATCGCGGCATTGCGCTGGTGGCGACGTCCAATATTCCGCCTGACGATCTCTATCGCAATGGCCTGCAGCGCCCGCGTTTTCTGCCCGCTATCGAACAGATCAAACGCCATTGTGATGTGATGAACGTGGATGCGGGCATCGACTACCGCTTGCGTACACTGACATCCGCGCATCTGTGGAATTTCCCGCTTAACGATGCCACGCATGCTGAAATGGAGCGCATGTTCCGCGCCTTGTCCGGCAAGCCGCGTGAAGATGCGCCGGTACTGGAAATTAACCACCGTCAGATGCCAACGCTGGGCGTTCATGAAGGCGTGCTGGCGATTGATTTCCTCGCGCTGTGTGGCGAAGGGCGCAGTCAGCATGACTACATCGAGCTATCACGCCGCTTCCACAGCGTATTGCTGTATGATGTGCCGGTGATGATTTACAAGACCGAAGATCAGGCACGCCGCTTCCTGGCGCTGGTCGATGAATTCTACGAACGCCACGTGAAACTGGTGGTGGCGGCCGAAACCTCACTGTTTGAAATTTATCAGGGCACGCGCCTGAAGTTTGAGTATCAACGCTGCTTGTCACGTTTGCAGGAGATGCAAAGCGAAGAGTATTTGCGTCTGCCGCATCTGCCCTGATGGCGTGGGCAAAAATCGCAGGATTTCGATGCAAAAAGGTTCGATCTTTGAGTTCGACTTCTCTATAATCTTGCGACCCCACGTTACAGCATCGGTTTTCTTTCCCAGGAACTCGATGTGATCCGGTAACTCACTTGAAGGGGTGGCTTGCTGGGCAAAATGGTCGTGTGAGCCTCAATCGTTTACTTAGCGTTTGGGATTTCACCAACGTGTAACTTTTTATTTGGGTAAGCTTTTCAATGAAAACTTTTACAGCTAAACCAGAAACCGTACAGCGTGACTGGTATGTTGTTGACGCAACGGGCAAAACCTTGGGTCGCCTGGCGACTGAACTGGCGCGCCGTCTGCGTGGTAAGCACAAAGCGGAATACACTCCGCACGTTGATACCGGTGATTACATCATCGTTCTGAACGCTGAGAAAGTTGCTGTAACCGGCAACAAGCGTACTGACAAGATTTACTATCACCACACTGGCCACATCGGTGGTATCAAGCAAGCGACCTTTGCAGAGATGATCGAGCGCCGTCCTGAGCGTGTGATTGAAATCGCGGTTAAAGGCATGCTGCCGAAAGGCCCACTGGGTCGTGCTATGTACCGTAAACTGAAAGTTTACGCAGGCAACGAGCACACTCACGCGGCGCAGCAACCGCAAGTTCTTGACATTTAATCGGGATTATAGGCAATGGCTGAAACTCAAAACTACGGCACTGGTCGCCGCAAAAGCTCTGCCGCTCGCGTCTTCATCAAGCCGGGTAGCGGTAACATCGTCATTAACCAGCGCTCACTGGAGCAATACTTCGGTCGCGAGACTGCACGCATGGTCGTGCGTCAGCCGCTGGAGCTGGTTGATATGGTTGGTAAATTTGACCTGTACATCACCGTTAAAGGTGGTGGTATTTCTGGTCAGGCTGGTGCGATCCGTCACGGTATCACACGCGCTCTGATGGAATACGACGAGTCTCTGCGTCCTGAACTGCGTAAAGCGGGCTTCGTTACCCGTGACGCACGTGAAGTTGAACGTAAGAAAGTCGGCCTGCGTAAAGCACGTCGTCGTCCGCAGTTCTCTAAGCGTTAATTGTTGCTGCTTCGGCAGACACAATTTGCTCAAAAAACCCGCTTCGGCGGGTTTTTTATTGTCACCATTCACGATTTTTCACGCTAAAAACGCGAGCTTTACCCGCATTTTGCCCGCAAATCATTATCCCTGCCCCACAAGCTGCTTAAAATCTGGTAAACTCACTGACACTTTGCGCCCGCAAGCCGGAGCGTTGTGCGTGTTATTTCTGTCGGGACGACGGGAAAGCGCCACTGACGTTGGCTGTGTGCGAATCTGATGAGCAGGTGAGTCGCCGCGTGGTTGGCTATTCGCAGTATCTTTTTGTGAACAAACTTGGAGGTTTTCATGGCTGTCGCTGCCAACAAACGTTCGGTAATGACGCTGTTTTCTGGTCCGACTGACATTTTTAGCCATCAAGTACGTATTGTACTGGCTGAAAAGGGCGTCAGCGTGGAGATCGAGCAGGTTGAAACGGATAACCTGCCGCAGGATCTGATTGACCTCAACCCGTATCGCACTGTACCAACGCTGGTCGACCGTGAACTGACGTTGTATGAATCACGCATCATCATGGAATACCTGGATGAGCGCTTCCCGCATCCACCGCTGATGCCTGTTTACCCGGTTGCCCGTGGTGAAAGCCGCCTGATGATGCATCGCATCGAGCAGGACTGGTACACCCTGATGCGTGCCATCGAAACCGGTAACAACGCTGAAGCAGATGCCGCGCGCAAACAACTGCGTGAAG
>NZ_CAJCKS010000022.1:0-45984 GCF_903970985.1 Pantoea sp. ME81
TACGATCTATGAAAGTCAAAAGAACTCCCTGGTGTTGGAATTCACTCATTCGCCTGTTCTCGTCGATGTTTTTTTCATCGATCGCATTAGTAAGGCAAATGTAACCACGTCATCTCAAGGCCAACTTTGTCTCTGGCACCGTGAGTTATCACTGTGGACACAGTCTATCTACGCGCGTAGATAAATCAAGTGATAAAAGTGAAAATAATTAATTTATCTTCACTATAGCTCGGAATTAGAAAGCAAAAATGGCGTTAATTCATAACATTACAGCTCATTCAAACCAACAGCAGCGCATTAACCTCAAGGCAATTAACGAGCGTTGCTTATCATTAGCTGAGTTGTGGCTGATCCTTCATCGCGCTTTTTTTCGCACAAATCAGTTAAGCTTTAATGACAATTGCGAATTAATCTTAAAACCCTTTCGCCAGTGCGGTTCAGCTATCACCTGCATTACACTGAGTAAAAATCACACAGGGCGCCTATGACCATCATCCTCATGCGACACGGTAAACCTGACCATCCGGTCAGCGGGCGCTTTACTGCGCGAGCGCTGGCCGACTGGTGTGAAGGCTATGACCTGGCCGACATTTGCGACTCGCCGCCGCCGCGCAGTATGGCCATCGCTCGAATGGCTCGCGTGATCGCCTCCAGCCCGCTACCCCGCGCGCGTTCATCGCTCACGCGTCTCGGCCTGCAACCGCATGAGGTGGATGAGGTTTTCAGTGAAGTGGCCATTCCGCTGCTGCCGTTCGAACGCCTGCACCTGCCGCTGACCGTTTGGCTCGCTCTTTTGCGCCTGTTATGGTTATGCGGTTACGCCGGGCATGTGGAATCGTTGACTCATGCCCGAGCACGGGCGCGTCAGGCGGCAGATAAGTTGGTCACGTTATCAAAACAGGGAACGGTGTTACTGGTGGGGCACGGCATCATGAACAAAATGATCGCCCGGGAATTGCGTAAACGCGGCTGGCAGGCGGAAAAACATGCCAGCAGCCGCCACTGGAGCAGCGCGATTTACCACCGCCCGTTTATTTAACCCTGTTACGTCCAATCAAACGTCGCGATCAGGTGCCTGACGAACGTTGCCACAAGGAGATGCCCCGCCGTCAGTTCAACTGGAAGTAACTCAGCACCTCACAGCCTTTTCCGACGTTCGGGGTCGCTATCACTTTCATTTGCAGCAAATCAATCACGCTTAATGATCCATCGCCTTCATTGGCAATCAACAGCGTTCGATTATCAGCACTAAAACAGCCATCCATCGGTTTGTTGCCAACCGGAACATCCCCCAACGGATTGAGTAAATCATCAAACAGTGTGATGAGCGGCTCCTGATCGCCAATTGCTACCAATCGCTCACCGTTGGCGCTAAAACGTACCACCTGGCAGGGCTGTTGATGGGCCGTGAGTTTAATGCGCTGGCGAATACGATGGCTTTGGCGATCGACCACATACAGTAACGGCGCGTCGGCCGCGCTAGCGACCAGATAAGGATGCTTCGGCGAGGCCGCGATACCGGAGATCGGCCCCGGCAGCAGAATGTTGTCAATGATGCGCCCTTCTGCCTCGCACAGATCCACCACCGTGATGCTGGCGTCTTCTTCGTTCTCTGTGAACAATTTACGCCCGCTGGGTGAGAGCGTCAGACGATGCGCATTGTGCGATGGCAGCTTAATCATTTTTTCCACCCTATCGGTAACGGGATCGATGACTGCCACGACCGCACTGTTTTCACAGCAGAGGTAGACTTTTCCATCGCGGCCCAATTGGCCACTGTGGGGCGACTGCAACGGAGATAAATCGATAAAACCGCTGATCTGGCGTTTGCGTAGATCGATCACCGCCACTTTGTGACCGGGGTGGGGATTGTCTCCATGAATGCCGTCACCATAGATCGGCACATAGGCTTTCTCTTGCTCAGGCAACATCAGTAGCTCATGCGGACGCGGCGGAAACGCATTCAGCTCCTGTTGCACGGCAAAGGTGTCGGGATCGAGAAACAGAACCCGATTCCCCTGCTTATCGACCGCCAGTAATCCACGGTTGTGTGGCTGCATAGTGCCTCCTTTGTGTTAACCACCTCGTCTAAGCGTAGTTAACCAGCATCAGGAAGGGGCAAATCCCTGCCAGGCCAGCGAAAAATGTAGCCGCTTTAAACCATTTGAATGCGGGTATTTTTTATCTAAGCCGCAGCCAGCGCCAAGGCCAAGTTATTTTATTAGGAATAGTCCTAATGATGATTAATTATAAAATCAGTCGGCCATTCAATTATTTCCGGGAAATTTTACCCTTAACGGATCCTTCATTTTCCGTTTTATCTGAAAGAAAAAAAAAGTCATAGCCTCTAAGGCCAGAATGCTTTATTAAGCTGATGTGAGTACTTTTTACACACAGCCGTGAGGAAACATAAGAGCGCATAAGCTGCCAGCATCAGGGAATCCTTGCCACCATAATCACAATAATCAGGTGCACCATGAATAAAAAACGTCTCCAGCCAGCGCTCGCGCTCTGGCAGAACTGGAAAAGAATCGCTTTTACCAGCCAGACATTACTGCAGAAAAAACAGCATACTGCGCTCTGCGCGCCGGAGTACGATCCTAGCGAAGAGGACAATATCGTGTTGTTTTCTGGCGAAAAGTCGCTGCCAGAAATACCGAAAAAAGTGTGGATGTATTGGGATAATGAATATTTACCGAAATCCATGATGTTAAATATTCAAAAGCTGCGCAAAGATAATCCTGATCACGACATCTATTTGCTCAATCGATTAACGGTAAAAGAAGTTTTACCTGATTTTATTTTCACCTCAACATTATTAAGCGAACAGCAAAAAAGCGAAGTCATTCGTCTGGAACTGCTGTTGCGCTACGGCGGTATTGCCATTGATTGCAGCACGCTGTTATTTGAAGATCTCTCATGGGTACATCGTGCTCATCAAGAGCGCTGCATGGATGTGATTGGTTATTATCGTGAAAACTCCACCGTCAATTATCTGGCGCCAGTGATTGAAAACTGGTTTCTGGCGGCGGCTCCGAATAACCCGTTTATTCGTGAATGGCAGAAGCAATACGCCCCCATCAAACATCTGGGTGAGCAGAATTATTTCAACGAGCTCAACAAGCGCGATGACTTTTCACTCCTGACCCAGAAAATTGATCAACCGCAGCAGCAGTTGGGTTCATTGGCACAACAGGCGGCGATGCGGGAATATCGTCGGGTGAATCTCTATCTGCGCAAATGTGAAGCCAACGCTTACTATTATCAGCGTTTGAGCGGCTGGAAAAGCGAGGCGTTTGCACATGCCATCCTGTTCAACCAGCGTCCTATGACGCCACCACCGGTGATTAAGCTC
Source organism: Pantoea sp. ME81 (assembly GCF_903970985.1). Classification (NCBI taxonomy): domain Bacteria; kingdom Pseudomonadati; phylum Pseudomonadota; class Gammaproteobacteria; order Enterobacterales; family Erwiniaceae; genus Pantoea; species Pantoea sp. ME81. The sequence goes on from NZ_CAJCKS010000022.1 coordinate 3,356, forward strand.
AGCGGTAACGAACAGATGCACCTCGACTTCAACCTGCGTTTAGGCAATTACAACCGCAGCAGCCTGCTGGGTGAGATGATGCAGCCGCATGCGGCGATGGCGTTGGCTTCACCCATCAACAAAGCGCGCGCGTAGCCAGTGGATAAAGGTGGTCACCGCCCGTGGCACCTGTGCCGCATACGGGCGCACCACCCACAGCCGATCGGCAAAAGCATCCACGGTTTGCCACTGCGGCAGAACCTGTTGCAACGTGCCTGCTGCCAGCGCCGCCGCGGCGCTGAAATCGGGCAGCATAGCAATGCCCAGCCCTTGCAACGCGGCATCGCGGATTGATTCGCTGTTATTGGTGGCAAAATTACCCTGAATTTTCACCTGCACGGATTCACTGCCGCCACTCACCGGGCGGAAACGCCATTGTGGCGATTCCAGACCACGCGGGTAGTAGAGGCAGTTATGTTGCTGCAACGATTCTGGCACCTGAGGCACACCGTTTTGCGCCAGATAAGCCGGCGAGGCCACTAACAGCGCGCGCGTCTCACACAGCGGCAACGCCACATGGGTTTCGGGCAATGTCTGGCTGTGGCGGATGGCGAGATCAAATCCTTCACTGCCTAACGACACTAAGCGATCGGTAACATCCAGCTGCAGCCGCACCTGCGGATACTCTCGCAAAAAATCACCGATAATCGGCACCAGCTGCTGACGTGCAAACGCCACCGGCGCGCTGACACGCACCAGGCCGCGAACTGGCCCGGCCTCATCGCGCACGCTAAAAAAGCTTTGGGCGATGCGCGCGAAAGGATCGCGCAACTCATCCACCAGCTTCTCGCCCGCCGAGGTCAGACGCACGCTGCGCGTGGTGCGCTGCACCAGTGACACCCCCGCCATCTCTTCCAACTCTTTAATCTTTTGGCTCATGGCCGCTTTGCTGACATCTAATCGTTCAGCTGCACGAGTAAAACTGCCCAGTTCAGCCAGCACCGTTAGCCAGTGCAAATGCACCCAGAGCGCATCAGTTTTGATTTCTTTCATATGGATTGTTCAAAATAATAAATAATCATTTCAACCAGCGCGCTTTTTCTTTCCTGCAGCAAGCGGCAGCATAAAGCCACATCCTACTCTTATCTTGTGAGCAAAAACGAGGGTTTATTTATGCCGTTACTGACTTTTGATGTGATTCAGGGCCGTTCTGAATCAGAAATTCGTACCTTGCTTGATGCCGCGCACCGCGCGGTATTAACCGCGTTCAAAGTACCCGCGCGGGATCGCTATCAGATTGTTCATGAGAATAAACGCTATCAAATGGTGTTTCAGGATACCGGACTGGGTTTCGAGCGGACCGATAACCTGGTGATGGTACGCGTGTACACCAGCCCAAGAAGCGAAGAACAGAAAACGCTATTCATGGCAGAGTTAGCGCGCGAGTTGCAGGAAAATTGTGGCGTGCAGGGCAACGATCTGATGATCAGTTTTATCACTAACAGCAAAGGCGACTGGAGCTTTGCCGACGGCGAAGCGCAGTATCTGACTGGCAAGCTCTGATCCCTCCTCGCCCCTCGCTGGCAGCGACGCGTGCGTTGCTGCCAGGTCAAACCATAGTCAATCTAAACCTGCCTTAAACGGATCGGAACCCGCCGCACAATTCTGTGTGGTTATGTTGCAGCACTGTGACAGCCCATATAAATTGACGCATACCCCCCAAAGAGGGCCGAGGGCGCAGGGATGGCGTCACTAATTTATGTGAGGATCAAACCTTGTCCGAGTTGGTTTCGGTTGTACTCTTTTTAGCGGCAATCGCCGTTTACTCCTGTAAAGCCGGGCGAAATAAATTCTGGTTTATCCTGATCTTAGTGCTGCTCACGCTGTTTATCGTGCTCAATGCCACGCTGTTTGCCAGCAATTATTTTACCGGCGATGGCATCACCGATGCGGTGCTGTATACCCTGACCAACAGCCTGACAGGTGCCGGCGTCAGTAAATATGTGGTGCCCGCCATTGGATTAATCATTGGCCTGTTTTTGCTGTTTTGCCTGCTTTCCTGGCTGCTACGCCGCCGTAGACGGCCGCATCATTTAGGCTGGAGTTTACTGGCTATCGCCTGCGCTGCAGGTTCGGTGCAAACCACACCTGCTTTTCGTCAGGTGAAAGATCTTATTGCCTCGCACTCACGTCTGGCCGACTCTGATTTCGATAACTATTATAAGACGCCCAATAAAACCATTCCCGAACCCAAACTTAACCTGGTGTACATCTACGGTGAGAGCCTTGAACGCACCTATTTTGATCAAGATGCTTTCCCCGGACTCGCGCCGGAACTGAGTCGCGAAAAAGACCAGAGCATCGATTTCAGTGAAACCGAACAGTTGCCAGGCACCGATTACACCATCGCGGGGATGGTGGCTTCGCAATGCGGTATTCCCCTGTTTGCGCCTTTTGATGGCAACGCCTCGGCCTCGCTTTCCAGCTTCTACCCACAGAATATTTGCCTCGGCGATATCCTGAAGAACTCCGGTTATGAAAACTGGTTTATTCAGGGCGCGGATTTACGCTTTGCGGGCAAGGACACCTTCCTGCTGTCACACGGCTTTTCGCCCGCACATATGTATGGTTCAGAAGAGTTAAAGAGCCGGGTTGCCGATCCTGGCTACCGCAACAACTGGGGTTTTTACGATGACACGGTGATGGACGAAGTGTTTGAGAAGTATGAAGAACTTTCACGTCAGCAAAAGCGTTTTGCCTTATTTACCCTGACGGTGGACACCCATCATCCTGACGGCTTTATCTCGCGCAGCTGTCAGCGTAAAAGTTACAGCTACGATGGAAAACCCAATCAATCCTTCAGCGCTGTGGCCTGCTCACAAGAGCATGTCGCGCGTTTGATTGCGCGTATCAAAGCGTCGCCCTGGTTTAAAAACACCATCATCGTGGTCAGTTCGGATCATCTGGCCATGAATAACACCGCGCATCAATACCTGATTAAGCAGCCGCGCCGCGATCTGTTTATGGTGATTCGTGGTGACGAGCCACAGACGGAAGTGCTGGATGGCAAACGCAGCACCCTGGATAACGGCGCGACGGTACTGGATATTTTGGGCGGTGATAAGGCGATAGGCCTCGGTCGCAGCGGCCTCTCTTCGACGTCCTTATCGGCACAGTTTAATGATATGGCGCAGAAGGTAACGGCATGGAAAGCCGATATCATTCAGCTGTGGAAATTCCCCAGTAAGATGGATGTCTTCACCATCGATCAGCCCAAAAACACCTTCAGCTTCTCGGGATCAACCTTCAAATTGCCGATTCTGTTCCGCGTCGGGCAGGATCGCGTCGAGCCACTGCCAGAAGGTGAATATTCTGCTCCACTGCGCTACCAGCTCGCGGACTTTACCGCCTCGGATAAATTCGTCTGGGTCGATCACTGCTTCAAGATGGGCCGCTTATGGCAGCCTGATTTGGCCCTCTCTACCGATCTCTGTGTCGCCATGGGCCAGATGGGCGCAAAACCGACGGTAACACGCATCGATAAACCGCAGTGGAAGGGCAAAGCGCAATTCCCGAAGGTCGAGGTGAGTGCCGCGACTTATCAACTCAATGAGCAGCAGATTCGCGTGGAAGATAATGCGATTCGCTATAACGCCGACAGCTTCCTGCTGACCGTGCCTGGCGCCCCCACTGGCGTGAAAGGTTTCACCGGGATTTCACGGCCCGAGAGCTGGGGAAGATGGTCGAATGCCAATCTGGCACCGGAAGTGAACATCGAATATGTCGATCCGTTGCCCGCCCGTTTTGATCTAGTGATCACCGCACGCGCCTATGGCCCTAATGCGCATCGGCCCATCCCGGTGCGCGTCGGTGATGAGGAGCAGAGACTGAATCTCGGTGATGAATTCTCTACCACCACGCTGCACTTCAGTAACCCCAACGGCAGCCACAATTTGGTTATCGCACCGCCGGAGCCCCAGCCCTCCAACGATGGCAACATCACGGGCCAGGACCCGCGTAAATTGGGTATCGGTATGGTAGAGATAAAAATAATTCCACAGCCGTAACGCGAACTATTTCTTTCACAAACCAAAGCCTGCCTGTGCGCAGGCCTTTTTATTAGCCATTCACGTTACTCATTGTAAGCATTGATTTTTTCCGAGGTAGCGCGCAAAATCCACATTGTCACATTGAGAAACTATCACCCTCTGGATACGCTTGCTTCTTCATGGAGCGACACCAGAGGAAATAAGGATGATATTGACAATGCTTAACACTCATAAAGCCTATAAAGCCTTGCAGGACGCGGGCGTTGCGGACAAGCAGGCCGAAGTCATGGTGGATATTTTTGCTGACATGCAGCAAGAAAATGCCTTAACCAAATTCGACTTGTCGCAAGCAACGGAAATCTTAGTACGAGAACAAAGAGCGACTAATCAGCGCATTGATTCTCTTGAAGGGCGTGTCGACAAGTTCGAAACGGAGGTCAATCAGCGATTTGACAAAATCGATGCAAGGTTTGACAAAATCGATGTGAAATTTGAAAAGATCGATGAAAGATTCGACAAAATCGATGTGAAATTTGCAAAGATCGATGAAAGATTCGACAAAATCGATATGAAATTTGAAAAGATCGATGAAAGATTTGAAAAGATCGATGCAAAATTTGAAAAAATAGATGAAAAGTTTGAAAAGATCGACCAGCGGTTTGAGAAAATCGATGAAAAACTCAGCCAGCACGATGCTAAATTTAACGAATTAGATCAACGCATGCAGATTGGTTTTACCGAGCTAAAACAAGACAATGTCTGGATGAGACGCATAATGTTCACTATCGCCACCACAATGATCGCGTTTACCACCAAATATCTGTTAAGCAACTGAGCCGGGTATCCCGCCCGGCTGTCAACATGCTATTAACGCTGCGCCTGCAACTTTGCGCGCTGCGTTCCATCCTCATTGAAATTGTCTGCTGCCAGCCAGCGCTCAAAGGCCTGTTTCAACTGCGGCCACTCTCCATCAATAATGGAGAACCAGCAGGTGTCACGGCTGCGGCCTTTGTACACGATTGCCTGACGAAAAGTGCCTTCAAATTGGAAACCTAACCGCAATGCTGCCTGGCGTGAGGGCTGGTTGCAGCTATCGCACTTCCATTCGTAGCGACGATAACCCAATTGCTCCAGTGCGTAGCGCATCAACAAATAGTGCGCTTCCGTTGCCATACGGGTTTGCTTGAGCAGCGGCGAAAAAGCCACATGCCCGATTTCGATTGAACCGTGCGTGGTATCGATGCGCATCAGCGCCAACGTTCCGACGGCACGCTGAGTCTGCAGGTCAATCACCGCGAAATGCATCGGATCGCGACCCTGCTCGATCTTGCTGGCATAGGCCAGATAAGCATCCTCATCGGTGAAAGGCTCAGCAAACATATAGGTCCAGTCACGCCCGTCGCTGGCCTGCGCATAGGCAGCATAGAGTTCGCGCCCATGGCGTTCAGCACTGAGTGGTTCCAGTCGGCAGTAGTGGCCGGTAAAGGTCTCATAAGCGGGCCAACTGCGCGATTGCCACTCTGGCAAAGGTGCGCCTACCGGTTGTCCGTACTGGTTAGTGTATTGCGTCATCGCTCAATTCCTTTGTCAGAGAATACCTGTTGCACAGCGTGCCAGTTCGCTGGCATGTTAAAAAGCACCACATTCAGTGAAATTTATGGATCCACGAAGAATCATAATGAATGAGAGTGAATTGCACAGCCTGCTACTGGCACCGTTACTTCCCGAGGGCGCACTTACGCTACAGCAGCAGCTATTGCAGCGTATTAAACAAGCCATTCTGACAGGCGCACTCTCCGCAGGAACGCCTTTGCCCTCAACACGTCAACTGGCTGCCGACCTTAAGGTGTCACGCAATACCGTAACCGGCGTCTGGGCACAGCTTCAGGCCGAAGGCTTTTTGATTAGCGATCGTCAGGGCAGCCGCATCAGTCCTTTCGCGCAACCGCCATCCTCCCCTAATCACGACGTCAGCGCCAGTGACCTTCTGTTACCGCCAAGAGTGGCGCAGCTTCGCTCCAACCACCGCCCCCTAAGCCAGGAGATGGCGCTGCGGCCCGGTGTTCCCGCGCTGGCACACTTCCCGCTGGCCCAGTGGCGACGAACGCTTAATCGCGTGATGCAGCATCAGCCACAGCAGCTCCTCGGCTACGGTGATCCGCTCGGCGAGCCTGCTCTGCGTGCCGCACTGGCCCAACATCTGGCACTGGCGCGCGGCGTCCGCTGCACACCGGAGCAAATCGTCATTACCGAAGGCGCGCAGCAGGCGCTGACGTTGTGCGTGTCTCTTCTAAGCCAGCGCGGCGACATAGGTTGGGTGGAAGAGCCGGGCTATCGCGGAGCAAAAGCCGCCATGCGCCTTGGGGATATGCGCGTTGAGCCTATTCAGGTGGATGCACAAGGCCTGGCTCCGCAAACCCGTGACTGGCAACAGCGCCCGCCGCGGCTGATCTACAACACCCCAACTCATCAATATCCTACAGGCGTGGTGATGAGCGCGCCTCGTCGTATGGCTCTTCTCGCCACAGCGCGCCAACATCAGTCATGGATTATAGAAGACGACTACGACAGTGATTTCCGTTACAGCGGCGAACCGATCGCTGCGATGCAAGGCATGATGCAGCCATCACCGGTGATTTATGTGGGATCGTTCAGTAAAACGCTGTTTCCGTCACTTCGCATTGGATTTATGGTGCTGCCGCCCCAGCTATTGGCCCTGTTACGTCCGGCCTTGCATGAGTTACTGCGCGGGGGAAATCGCCCCGAACAGCAAGCGCTGGCCCAGTTTATTCACAGCGGGGACTACAGCCGTCATCTGAGCAAAATGCGTCGCCTCTATCGGCAGCGTCAAACCAGCTTGCGCGAAGCACTGTTGCTAACCCTGGGGACGCAGACGTCGTTGCTGGGCGGCGAGTGCGGCATGCATCTGGTATTGCGCCTGGCTGATACACAACAAGATACAGAAGTGGTGGAGAGGCTGATGGCCAGCGGCTATGCGCCCGGTGCACTGTCGGGGTTTTATCTGGGAGAGGAAAAGCAACAAGGGTTGGTGCTCGGGTATGGCAACAGCAGTACCAGTCAAATCATTGCCGGCGTCGCGCGCATCGCGCAATGCCTGGACGTGAAGTAGCGGCGGCCTGATAGCCGCCGCGACAAAGGATTAACCTTTGAAGAAGATATCGCCTGATTTACCCATCACAATCTTGCCGCTGTCGTCGGTGATCAGGATGTAGTTGGCATTGATATAAGCCCAGTGTGTACCAGGCTGCGGTGCTGGCAGGTGGCGTGGCTGCCACTCCACAATGGTGTACTGCTTTTTACGATACTCATCGGGTACCACATCACCGACTTTGTACTCTTTGTAGTCGATAATGATGGTATTCAGATCGTAATTATTTTGCCCGGCAGGGGCATCTTGCATCCCATTCTGCGATGGACGAATCGGTGCCACATCGCCGCTGGATTCGGCTGGTTCATTGCTGGCCGGGGCATCCACTGCCGGAGCCTGAGTTTGTGCGTCGGGTGCAGTCTGCTGCACCTGAGGTGGCGGTGGTACGTTATCCGTTTGCTCGCCTTCAGCCAGTGCGGCTGGAGTCAGGCTCAAAGCGCCCAGAAAAATTCCTGCAGAAAGAAGGGTGACGTGTGTCCTGCGCATTGGTGATTTCCACTCTGGTTAATTATTAACTGTCCAATTTACTGACAAGTGCAGCACGCACAAGGTTCCCCCGGCGCGTTTTGCGCGTCAAATTTCGCTGCACAGCATACCTCAGCAAAAGCGACTTTTGGCGCAGTAAAATTGCAAGCAACCATGTTCGTTACTCTGCCTGATTCTTCTGTGCCAGATCCATCAACAGAGCAATGCCCAGATAGTTGCTCCAGTTAAAGGCATTTTGTAGCACCACAATCGCATTGCCATTTTGTTTATCAAAACCGATAAAGCTGGAGTAGCCGCCAATATAGCCCACCTGATAGGTGATTTTTTGCTGACCGTAGGTGTCCGTGACCCAGGCAATATTTTGAGACTGATTGCCATGCTGCTCATAGCCTTGATTAATCTGAGCAAAAGCGGCGTTGATGGGTGCGCTGGCGTCATTGTGCAGATGCGCATCCAGATAGCGGATTAAATCACGTGCGTTGCTATACAAACTGGCGGCGGCCACCATGTTATTGCTGAATGCCCAATCCGGCGTCAACTCACCACGCGGAATCAGCTTTGGCTGGTCGCCCGCATGGCCCAGCGCACGCATCGGATAGCCACGCAGGCTTTGTGGTTTGAAGCTGCTGCTGGTCATGCCCAGGGGTTGGAACAGATTGTGTTGCGCCAGGCTTTCGATGCCCTGATGCAGACGATGCTTCAGAATATAGCCGAGCAGCGCATATCCCAGATTGGAATACTGCGCCGCGGGTTTTGCTGGTGCTTCAAAATCAGCCAGATAGCTCAGCACTGCATCGCTATCGAGGTTGCCGTAAAAATTCTCACCGCTGCGCAGATACGCCATAAATTTCATAAACATCGGCAAATCCATATCCTGACGCGGCAGGCCAGAGGTGTGCGTGACCAGTTGCAGCAGCGTAATGCGTTTTGCATCTTCACTGAGCGGCACTTCCGGCGGCAGCAGCGTAGCAAGCGTATCGTTCCAGCGCAGCTCGCCGCGATCCACCAGCTCAATGATCACCTCCGCCGTTATACCTTTGCTGAGCGATCCAAGCGCAAACAACGTATCGGGTGTGATCGGATAACGCTGTACCGCATCAGTTACGCCAAAACTATAAAACTGCGCAGGCTGGCGCTGATGGATAATCGCAATGCTGATGCCCGACACCTGCTTCTGCTGCATGTAGTGCCGCACGATGTCATCGACGTTTTCATTGAAGGTCGCATGGGAGAGATAGACTTTATCGCCGACCGGCGCAGAAGTTTGTGACAGCGTGCCACAGGCGCTCAATAGCAAACTGAAGCACAACAGCAGCGATCGCGGAATGATGCAGCGCATCACCGATTATTCCTGGTGAAAGATTTCATAGCAATTGATTTATAAGGTATTTTTTATTTTTAGCAAAAAGTGCGATGGGTGTTTGTGGCGAAATATAACACAGAAGAGGTGAATCGCCACCTGCCAGAAACAGGTGGCGAGGCGGGATTATGGGTTGACCGGAATCACCGAACCTTGATAGTGCTGGTTGATAAATTCAGCAGTTTGCTTTGACTCCAGATCTTTGGCTAATTCGAGAATACGCGGATCATGGGCCAGTTTTGGCGTCGTCACCAGCACGTTCGCATACGGATTATCTTTTGCCTGCTCCAGCGCCAGCGCATCTTTCGATGGCACTAACCCCGCCTGCAACGCGTAGTTACCGTTAATGATCGCCAGTTGCGCATCATCCAGTGCACGCGGCAGCTGTGGCGCTTCGATTTCAATGATCTTGAGGTGATGCGGATTGTCACTGATATCCGCCGTTGTCACCAGCGAACTGGCGTTGCTGCCCTTGAGTTTTATCAAACCGCTATCCTGCAGCAGATACAGCGCACGGCTGAGATTGGTGACATTATTGGGCACCGCGACCTGCGCGCCATCAGGCAGATCTTTCAGGGATTTAACTTTATGCGAGTAAATACCCAACGGCTCAATATGCACCGTCGCCACCACTGCAAATTTCTCCCCCAACGCTTTTTCTTGATCGCGCAAATAAGGCACATGCTGGAAGTAGTTTGCATCCACATCGCCGCGCGCTAACAGTTCATTGGCGTTGAGATTGCCGTTGAGCTCAATCACCTTCAGGTCGAGCTTTTTATCGGTTTGTTTGATGTGGTTGAGGATTTCGCTGTGCGGCACCGGATCGGCCGCCACGCGCAATGCGGCTGCCGAAGCATATGTGCTGAATACTGAGAGCAGTGCCAGGGTTGCTATCACCTTTTTAGTCATGTGCTTTCCTTACTTTTATTATGATTGAACGGTGTTCTGGGCGTCGGCGTAGTAACGCGCTGCCACGTCGCGATGCGATCGCAAACGCCCTTTGAGATAGTTCCAGCCCACTTCACGCAGCAAGGGATTGGTGGGATCGCTGGTCGGCCCGTGCGCTTCTGCCGCCAGCTGCGGCGGTAATTGATAAATCGGCACTTTGGCATCCAGCTGTGCACCGAGGAAAAAGGCGATGGAAACACGCTCTTTGCGTGCAGGTGGCGATACCACACGGTGAACCGTGGCACGCAGATAACCATTGGTAGCAATCTCCAGCAATTCGCCGATATTCACCACAAATGCGCCCGGTTTCGGCAATGCATCCACCCAGTGACCCGGCGTCACTTCAACCTGTAAGCCGGGCTGCTCATCCTGTAGCAGAAACGTCAGGAAGCCTGAATCTTTGTGCGCGCCGACGCCCTGCTGGCTGGCATCGCTGGCCTGGCCGGGATAACGAATCAGTTTCACATGCTCGTTGGGATGCGTGCCGTACAGTGCATCAAATGCATCTGGCGGCAGCGACAACGATTTGGCAAACGCACGCAACAGGCGCAGTGCAATCCCGGTCATCGCCTGTTGCCAGGCGTGGATCACTGGCCTGAGCTGCGGCAGCGCCTCTGGCCATAGATTTGGCCCCTGCAGACGCTTCCAGGCGGGATCGCCCGCTTGTAACGCTAACGCCACACGTTCCGCGCCAATATCAAACTGCTCACGCTGGTCGCGTTGCTCACGGGTATATTCCACGCCAGCCCGGTTGTAGCCGCGGAAATGCGGTGAGTGGATCATCGAGACACGCTGCTTCTCCTCATCCGGCAGGGCAAAAAACGCCTGGGTGATGCTTTGCACGTTCTGCAGCAACTGTGGATTGATGCCATGATTGATCAGGTAGAAAAAACCGACATCGCGCGCCGTGGTGCGCAGTTCGGCGAGATAAGGCGACTGGCCAGCATCCGGGAGTTCCAGCAGTGCCAAATCCAGCACCGGCAAGGTTTCTGCCATACAATTTGGTCCTTAACGCAGTAAAGTTCTGCGTTTACGCTGCCACTGGCGTTCCATTCCAGCCAATACTGTTGCGCAATATGTTATGGCGAATGATTTTTAGGAAAGCTTCAGCAATCGATATGCAAAAAGCGGTAAATCCGTGCCGCTTCCCGCTATAATCGCGCCGTCAAAACTTTGCCTACCCGCACCGCACAGGAGATGCCGTATGAACCAAGGCCCGTTAACCGAGAAAGAACTGAACTGGCTGGAAGATATGCTGGAGAAATACGGCAATGAACAGTCGGTGGTGGATACTTCCGAGCTGGATGGCATGCTGACGGCTCTGCTCTCCGGCCCGAACGATATCGAACCGAGCGAGTGGCTGGTGGCGATGTGGGGTGACAAGAAGCACATTCCAAAATGGTCCAACGAGCGTGAAATGGATCGCTTTATGGCGCTGATTTTCCAGCACTTTAACGACATTGCCGAACGTCTGGCGGAGTTCCCGGATCAGTTTGACCCGCTGTTTGGCATGCAGGAGATGGAAGGTCAGGAGTTCACCGTAGTGGAAGACTGGTGTTATGGCTATCTGCGCGGCGTAGCGTTAGATCAAGATTGGGATCAACTGCCAGAGAGCCTGCACCCGGCGATGGCCGCCATCACGCTGCACGGCAGTGAAGCGCAATTGGCAAAGCGTGAAGCGTTCTCGCCAGAGGAGTTTGAGGCCAGCATTGACGCCATTCGCCCGGCGGCGCTGGAGTTGCATGAATACTGGCAGGAACAGCGCATGGCACAGCCCGATCCGGAACCCCAACTGCCACACTTCGCGGGCGAGAAAACCGGTCGTAACGATCCCTGCCCGTGCGGCAGCGGCAAAAAGTACAAGCAGTGTTGCGGTAAATAACGCGAAATAATGAGAGGGGCGCGCCAGAGCACGCCCTCTCCTCAATCTACTTTCAATGCTGCAACTTCACTAAACCCAACTCAGGGCGTGTACGGCCATTAGGCCCTTGTGCCGGCTTTTCACAAAATCTCACAACGCATTAAGAGGCGGGCTTCACCTCAGTGACCAGGGTCGGCAATTGCCATGCACCGCCAGCGCGAATCGCACGACACATGCCGGTGGTAACATCACTGCTCTGCACGAAATCCTTGCCATCCCATACCCAGGCCGCTGTACTCCAGCAGTCGCCAATGCCGCGCCCTTTCTGTGCCTCGGAAATCATGCCTTCGCTGTAATCTGAACCGGAATCGGTGATCAGTTGAGGTTTACCCTGCAACGCACGATCCATTAGCCAATAGCCATAGCCTTCGTTATAGGCACCGCGCCAGCACAGCGCGGCAATCAGCACATGCGTATCATCCACTGGCGTTAACGTGAGCGGCTCAGAGCCCTCTTCAGGTTGATCATCCGTAGGGTCCAGATTATCGCAGCTGTCGTCATCGGTCAGCGAAGCAATCAGCTTCGGCTTGAGCAACGCCAGTTCATCCGCACTCAACGGACGAGGCGCGGCTTTCTCAACTTTGACCTGCTGAATCACCGGCATTGCGACCGCCGCTGGAACACTGTTTTCAGGCTTATTGCCCTTGCGCACCAGCGCGCCAGGCGTACTCAGACGACCCTGTGCATCGTCCATCTTCAGCAGCGTGGCAAAGGCACCATTGCTGGAAAGCTCGAACGGCTCTTCGCCGCCGCGAAACTCAACTTTGCTACTGCCTTTGATGGCATTAATCAGCGCCAGCGTTTGCGCATCGGTCAGCGTCCACTCATCGTTCTCGGCTTTGGTGACCTCGCCCTGCGCGTGATCATCAATCCACAGCGCCAGTGCATCCACTTGCCTGGAGTCATCATCGCCAGTATCGGCCAGCACCACGCGTCCATGGGTCGGTGCATTGGGCCCGCCCTCACGTGTGAGCAGGACTGAACCACCCGCGCCCTCTTCAGCGCTGTAACCCGCAGCGCGGCAGGTTAAGGTATTGTCGCAGGCGAGTTCCCAGTCTTTATGGCTGAAGGAGACGCCATCTTCATCTGCCAGCAATGGCACGCTCAAACTGGTGAGCAGCGCGAACGCCAGCAGCAATCGGGTTTTCATGCCATCACTCCATAACGGTAAAGGTGGCTAGTGTGATGATTTTTAGTGCGCGGGAGAAGTGAATTTTTTGCGCTGATATCCGATCTACAGCGATGCCACAATTTGCTGGCGTAGCCACTGTTGGGCAGGATCGCGGTGCAGCCGTTGATGCCACAACATTAAAATATCAAAGCCGGGAATCTCCAGCGGCGGAGTGAAAACGTGAAGATGTGCGGCACTGCGCACCAGCCGCTCGGGTAGCACAGCGACCAAATCACTGCTCGCCAGCACTTCCAGCATAAACAGGAAATGCGGAACCGACAGCACGACACGACGCGAGCGTCCCACTTTTGCCAGCGCGGTATCAGTTGCGGCATTGAACCCGCCACCATCAGGCGAGATCAGCACAAATTCCAGCTGACAGAACTGATCCAGCGTGGGGGCCTGCTGTAACTGTGGATGATCTCGCCGACTCGCCAGCACGTAGCGCTCACTGAACAACTTGCGTTGATGCAGGTTCGCTGGCGCGTTGTCACCGGTGTGAAACACCACATCCAGCACCCCTTTCTCCAGTTGGTGAGCGACCTGCGGTGGGTGAAGCGCAAAGACCGCCATCCGACTTTGTGGCGCGGCTTCGCGAATGATATTGAGCGCGGGCAATACCAGCGCGGAGGACATGTAATCAGTGGCAGCAATCCGCCAGGTGTCTTCAGCATTCTTCGGGTCAAAGGCCTCTGGCGGAGCCACGGCACGCGTTAATGCCTCCAATGCCAATCGCAGCGGTTCACGCAGCGCTTCTGCTCGTGCAGTGGGCAACATACCGCGCGGCCCCGGCAACAGCAGAGGATCATCGAATACCGTGCGCAACCTGGCCAGCTGCGCACTCACCGAGGGTTGCGATAAATTCAGCCGCTGCGCCGCTCGCGTTACGTTCAACTCCTGCAGCAGAACATCCAGTGTCTGCAGCAGATTCAAATCCAGCGCATTGATATTCACTGTGACTATACCTGCGATTTGAGCAATTGATTTCCACTATATCCAGCAGCGTCCTAACCTGCAGCTGTTTTCAACTCACAGGACTCAGCCATGAATGTACTGATTGTGTATGCCCATCCAGAACCGCGTTCACTGAGCGGTTCGTTGAAGGATTTTGCCGTTACTTACCTCCAACAAGCGGGCCACCGGGTGCAGGTATCCGACCTTTATGCCATGCAGTGGAAAGCTCAGCTTGATGCTGTAGATACACTGGCGCCATTGGTGGGCGCACACTATGACGCCACGCTGGATTCCCGTTCTGCTTTTGAGCAACAGTTACAGCCTGCCGATATTGCCGCAGAGCAGGAGAAACTGCGCTGGGCCGATACGGTGATTTTCCAGTTTCCACTGTGGTGGTTCAGCATGCCCGCCATCTTGAAAGGCTGGTTTGACCGGGTATATGCCAATGGATTTGCTTACGGTGTCGGCGAACACAATGAACAGCACTGGGGGGATCGTTACGGCGAAGGCAATATGACAGGCAAACGCGCGATGCTGGTGGTGACCACCGGTGGCTGGGAATCACATTATAGCCCGCGCGGTATCAATGGGCCGATTGATCAGCTGTTGTTCCCGATTCAGCACGGCATGCTGTTCTATCCTGGCTTTAGCGTGTTGCCGCCGCTGGTTTTTTATCGGGTGCAAAAGTCCGCTCAAGAACGCTTTGCTGGCTGGTGCGATACCCTGGCCACACGGCTGGATACGCTGGCGGACACGGCACCGATTGCCTTTCGTAAGCAGAATGGCGGCGACTATACAATCCCCGCGTTGACGCTGAAAGAGTCGTTAGCAGAGGGAGAAAGTGGTTTTACTGTGCATGTGAAATGATCGAGCGGCGTTGGTATTACTCATACAGCCAACGCCCCGCTTTGGCGGATTCAATCAGCATGCTCAGGGTAAAATCAGGCACTACGGGGACTTCACGCTTGTTAAAGGGATTCAGGATCTGCGCCAGTGACGGTTCGTCCGGGTAGTAGGTATCAATCAAAAAACCGCCGCGATCTACCGCAAATTCGCTGAAGAACTCGTCCATCAACGCCTGCGCTTCTTCGCGCTCGAAGTTAAGATCGGTATCGATATCGATCTGTGGCGTCAGCGTTTTTTGTTTAAACAGATAGACGCCGTCGTAGCGACGCACTAATTCGTAGATACGCTGGTCGATTTCGTCGGTCATGATCCACCTCCTGTTTAACGAGCGGCTATTCTGCCATGCAATCTCATCCGCCTGGTAGCGTAAAAGATAGCGCGGTGCCGCTACGCTAATGCATCGGTCACAGCATCCATGGCATCCAACTCTTCACGGCTTAGCAGTTTCTCAATATTCACCAAAATCATCATACGATTATCCACCACACCCAGACCCAACAAATAACGGCTGGAAAGCGCTGCCGAGACATCTGGCGTCGGTTTGATCTGCTCGTGATCCAGTGACAGCACGTCCACCACGCCATCCACTACAATACCGACAATGCGGTCGCTGAGATTCAGCACAATCACGACGGTGTTCTCATTCTGGTGAACCACCTGGAGGCTGAACCGCACGCGCAAATCTACAATCGGCACGATGACACCGCGCAGGTTGGTCACGCCGGTAAGAAAGTCCGGCGCATTGGGCACGCGCGTCGCCCGGTCGCAGCCACGGATCTCCTGCACTTTGAGAATATCGATGCCGTACTCTTCATCGCCGAGACGAAAAATCAGATACTCCTGCGCTGCCGTATCACTCTGAAGCGCTTTCGATAATGTCATGCTGCTACCTCCTGTTGGCTGACACGCAGACGGTCAGCGTTTTCCTGTGGATGCGCTAAGGTTGCCAGCTCAACCACATCCAGAATCAGCGCCACGCTGCCATCACCGAGAATGGTGGCAGCAGATACGCCGGTCACTTTGCGATAGTTTTGTTCGAGGTTTTTCACCACTACCTGCTGCTGGCCAATCAGCTGATCGACCCACAGCGCGTAGCGGCAGCCAGCACTTTGCACAATCACCACGATGCCGTTATCACTCGGGGCTTGCCCGCTCACTGAAAAACGCTGACGCAACATCACCAGCGGCAAATACTCGCCGCGCACCTGCAGCAAACGTTCGTCACCCACATAGCGGTACAGCATCTCCTCCTGCGGCATCAGCGATTCCATCACCGCACCCAGCGGTAGCACATAAATCTCCTCGGCCACTCTGACCAGCATGCCGTCGAGGATCGCCAGCGTCAGCGGCAACAGGATGCGCACCGTGGTACCCTTTCCCTGCCGCGATTGCACCTCCACATGGCCGCCCATCGCCAGAATATTACGCCGCACCACATCCATACCCACGCCGCGCCCGGAGACATCGGTGACACTTTCTGCGGTGGAGAATCCAGCGGCAAAGATGAGCATCCACACTTCGTCATCGCTGAGCGTGTCGCTAATGCTCATGCCCTGCGATCGCGCTTTGGCGAGAATTTTTTCCCGGTTCAAGCCCGCGCCATCATCCGTTACTTCGATCACGATATTGCCGCCGTGATGTTCAGCGGAGAGCGTCAGATTGCCGGTGCCCGGTTTGCCCTGGGCAATGCGCTGTGCTTTGGCTTCAATACCGTGGTCGAGACTATTGCGCACCAGATGAGTCAGCGGATCGATAATGCGCTCAATCAGGCTCTTATCCAGCTCGGCAGATCCGCCTTTCAGCGTCAGCTCAATCTCTTTGTCGAGACGCGAACCGAGATCGTGCACCAGCCGAGGAAAGCGGCTAAAAACGTAGTCCATCGGCATCATACGAATCGACATCACCGACTCTTGCAGTTCACGCGTGTTGCGCTCCATTTGCGCCACGCAGTTGAACAACGCGTCATGATTGGCGTTATCCAATGTTTGGGTGAGCTGAGACAG
This sequence comes from Pantoea sp. ME81, assembly GCF_903970985.1. Taxonomy (NCBI): domain Bacteria; kingdom Pseudomonadati; phylum Pseudomonadota; class Gammaproteobacteria; order Enterobacterales; family Erwiniaceae; genus Pantoea; species Pantoea sp. ME81. Next base: position 20,302 of record NZ_CAJCKS010000022.1, read on the forward strand.
CATTGCCTGGGTGATGATCAGCTCGCCGACCTGATTGATGATTTGATCGACTTTGCTAACGGCAACACGAATGCTGCTGGATTCCTGGCTGGCCGCACGCGGCGCGGTGGAAGGCGTGGGTGCCGGGGGTATAGACGTGGCCGTGGAAGTGGCTGGCACCGGAGCTGTAGAAGTGCCCGGGAACGCGGTTGGCGCCGAAGCAGTAAGCGGCACCGTAGATGTCGGCGCAGAAGGTGCAGCCAATACGGAAGCCGTGGGCTCGGGTTCCGCAGTCAATGTGGGGGCGGCAGGTACGGCGACCACCGGTTCAATAGCGATCTGCGTGTCATTCAGCACAAAACCAAGCACCGCACGAATATCGTCGGCTGGCGTAGCGGTGGCGAGCACCACTTTCAGGCTTTTCGACGTCTGCTCCTGGTGGCGCAGCGACCCGAGGTTTTCCAGCTCTTGTCTGAGCAGCGTTTGTTCGCCTTCTTCGATATCACTCAGCGTAATGCATAATTCAGCTTCAGCGGCATCACCTGCTACCGCAGCTGGCTCGGCAGCCTCAAGCGCAATCTGCCGCAGGGCTTCGCAGATGTATTGAAAGCGCGCCTCATCGGGCGGCTGAGACGCGCGGTACGCGGCAAGCTGGTTTTGCATGATGTCTTTGCTCTCCAGCAACAGCTGAACCGTTGCCCGGTTAAGCCTGCGTTCACCGCTGCGCGCCTCATCCAGCAGGTTTTCCAGCAGATGGGTGGTTTTCTGCAGCGCATCAAAACCAAAGGTACCCGCCCCGCCCTTCAGCGAGTGCGCGGCGCGAAAGATGGCATTGAGCTGCTCAATATCGGGCGCGGCAATATCCAGCTGCAACAGGTGCAGTTCCATCTCTGCCAGCAACTCTTCAGCTTCACTGAAAAATATCTGAGAAAAATCATTCAATTCCATCGGAGTGTCCTTCAACAGGCTGAATGGAGGCATCCTGCAATAGGGCATCAGGGTGCTGCGCGAGGGTATTTTCCATCTGGATCTCCTGCTCTTTCATGTGGCTGAGGACAAGAATGCTGATGCGGCGATTACGCGGATCCTCTGGTGTACTTTCTTCCAGCGGCATACGGCTGGCGGTGCCAATCACCCGCAGAAAACGTTCATCCGCCAATCCGCTATGGGTCAGCACGCGTCGCGTGGCGTTGGAACGTCCCGCTGACAGTTCCCAGTTGCTGTATCCACTGACACCGCCCGCGTAGGGCAGCGAATCAGTGTGGCCGGTCAGACTGATCGCATTCGGTAACTCGTTGAGCAGCGGCACCAACGCTTCAAGAATGCCCAACATGTAAGGTTCAGGCAGCTCACTGCCCAGCTTGAACATCGGGCGCTGCTGCGAATCGGTAATCTGAATCAGCAGACCATCCTGCGTGAGCGTCAGCAGCAGATTGGATTGGAAATTATTCAGTCGGGGATCGGTGGCAATCATCTGCTGCAGTTTCTGTTTTGCCCGCTTCAGGCTCTCCATCTGGCGCTTCAACGTATCCAGCCTGCTTTTATAGACTTCGCCCTGCTGTTTAATCAGATCGTCACCGCCGCCGGGAATGACGCTGTCGCTGAGGCTGGCTTTGTTGCCCTGCGCCAGCGTGGTTTTTAACGGGGTGCGAAAGTAATCGGCAATCATTTCGCGTTGCTGCGCGGTGGACTGCGACAGTAGCCACATCACTAAAAAGAACGCCATCATCGCGGTGATGAAATCGGCATAAGCGATTTTCCACGTCCCCCCATGATGCGCATGTTTATGCTTTTTACGGCGGCGAACGATGATGACCGGGCTGCCGTCCTTCATGCGCTGGCGTCCGACGGTTTCATTTTGCTGGCATTCGATTTCACACTGCGCACGTGTTCTTCCAGCTCTTCAAAGGAGGGGCGTTCGCTGGTGAAGATGGTTTTGCGGCCAAATTCCACCGCTATCTGCGGCGCATAACCATTCAGGCTGGAAAGCAACGTGACTTTGATGCACTGCAAAATTTTGACCTGATCGCTGCCCTTCTGTCGTAACAATGTGGCGAGCGGCAATACAAAACCGTACGCCAGCAGGATGCCAAGGAAGGTACCCACCATGGCGTGAGCGATCAGCACGCCCAGCTCGGAGGCCGGGCGATCGGCGGCGGCCAGCGCATTCACCACCCCCATCACCGCCGCTACGATTCCGAAAGCGGGAAAGCCATCACCCAGCGTGTTCATGCTGTTGGCCGGCACTTCCAGCTCCTCTTCGCAGGTTTCAATCTCTTCATCCATCAGCGCTTCGATTTCATGCGCATTCATGCTGCCGGCGATCATCAGGCGAAAATAATCCAGCACGAAATTTTTTAGCATGGGGTCATTGAGCAGACGCGGATAGGCGCTGAAGATCTCACTGCTTTCCGGTTCTTCAATGTCCTTCTCCAGCGACATCAACCCTTGTATGCGACTCTTCGACAGCAAGAGGAACAGCAAAGCCATCAAATCCATGTAAATCGCTTTGCTGTAGCTGCGGCCAACAAACAGCTTTACCAGCGCTTTGCCCGTGGCCTTCAGCGACTTAATATTGTTGCCCACCAGAAAGGCACCCATACCCGCGCCACCAATGATCAGCAGTTCGATAGGTTGAAACAGCGCGGCCATTTGACCGCCAGCCAGCATAAATCCGCCAAACACTGTTGATATAACAACAAGATAGCCAAAAATAACTAACACGATTGCTCCTTGTATTATTGATAGCCCGCGCCAGACTGGCCACGGGCGTATGACTTTCTTGTCACTGAAATAGGGCTAGCGCCTCAGGCAATGACCGGCATAAAAGCGGCGGCGGCCTGAATGTGCCGTTGATTAACGTGGTCAACCTGAGATTTTTTACTGGCGCGTGAGGGTGGGCTGCACAAACTGCAGGTAAAGGGTTTCTTGATGTTCTCAGTGATCACCACATATCCCCCCTGACAGATCCGGCACGCTTTACGGGAAATAATGCCGCACTCAATAAAGCGAACTAATGTCCAGGCGCGTGTCAGACCTAATATCGGCTCCTCATGACTCTGGCCGTAACACTGTTCCAGATAGAGCCTATACGTTTTCATCAACACGTTAATCGGCGGACCGTTTTCCGTCACTTTCAAATACAGGTAGATGTTATAAAACATCGACGAGTGAATATTCTGCTCCCACGACATAAACCAGTCTTCGGAGAAAGGCAGCATGCCTTTCGGTGGTGGGCATCCACGTAACTCCTTATACAAGCGTAATAGTCGTCGTCGACTTAGAGATGTCTCAGATTCTAAAACCTGCATACGTGCTCCGAGAGAGATCAACTCCATGGCGATTTGAACGTCATGCACTTCCTGCAATAAATTTCTTTCACTCATTCTCGCCCCCTTAATCCACAGCCATAGGTTCTTTATTAAGTGAATTAAGCAAATCCGTCGACAAGATAATGCCAGTGTGAATTTTCTGCAGTGCCTCAATCCGCGATTCTTTCGTGAGATTCTCAATCAAGACTTCATCATCAATGCGTAAGCGGCAAATAAATTGATTGGTCGAGGCCAGCTTCATCAATTGGGGTAACGTCAGCGCCTTCAAATTATCAGTGGTGGACTCCGATAATCCAAGGCGAAAACCTGCCGCAAATTTATCCTGTCGAATTAATTGTTGCGCCAGTAGAAGGTAAGATAAATTCATATCGTGGATATGCTGAAGATACTCATCAAAGTCAGACATTGATAACACCTTATATTTATCGTGCAAAGCAGAGGTCATTAAGAGAGGAATATCCATTCCCCATGTGATGCTGATAATCGTGTGGTCGTAGGGTGAACATTCTTGTGACTATCGATCATCCCAACAGCCGACGATTTAGCCGCATCCAGCAATGAAAAAATGATAGCCATCAGAATTTTCCGTAACAATACGTCAGAAAAGCCTCACACAAACAACCCAACTAACCACATGATTAATAACGATAATAACATTATTAATTGTTATTAATTATCGATGATGCCCTTTTACAACATTGCAGGTGCTGCATCACTTTAGATTGCTCCATCATAATCCATTCGACTACGCAAACGTTTTATTGCCAGACTGTGAAGTTGACTCACTCGTGTTTCCGTAATGTCGAGAAGCAAAGCAATCTCGCGCATATTGAGATCATAGTGATAATAAAACTGTAAGATGCGCTGCTCCCGCTCAGGAATATAACGTACGTAGTCAGCAATACGCTCAATCAAATCCTCCTGAATAGAGTGATGCAGGGGGTTCAGCAAGGCATGTTCTTCATCAGCTTGTTCCCAAAGATCGGCATAATGCTCTTGCAATTCATCCATGGAAAAAAGTTGGCTGTTGTTATTATCTGCCAGCATCTGTTGAAAATCCCGCAGCGATACGCCCATTCGTTCGGCAATATCTCTTTCACTGGCACTGGCGCCCTGCTCCTGTTCAATTATCTGGATAACCGCAGATATCTCACGCGAATGGGTTCTGACCCGACGCGGCACCCAATCACGTTCTCGCAATTCATCGATTAACGCCCAGCGCACGCGTTGTGTAATCCAGGCGCTGAGCGTGACGCCTTTCTTCGCGTCATAACTGTCAACCGCAGCAATAAATCCTATCGCACCTGCCTGAATGAGATCATCGAACTCGACGCTAGCCGGTAATCTTTTTTGCAGGCGTAACACTTCCTGCCGCACCAGATAATGGTAGGTTAGCCACAGTTCGTTTTTATCATTCAGACCGGATGCGTTATATAACCCATCCATATTGCCACCCATCTGATAGTCTTGTTATTAATTATCAGCTGAGCGTTATTATTTATATAGCGCAATAAGCTCTTAGTACCTGGGCTATTTAATCTCTTTATTTCACTAATGGGTAATACGTTAGAACGATTCCCACTGCGTATTCTCTTTTTCCGATATCAGATCCTGATGGCGGTTATTCACTTTATTGACCAAACGAGCCGGTTGTGCGGAGCCTTCATGACTTAACACAAACTGTGCCACCAGCTTCTCCAGCGCGTCGGACTGCGCTTCTAATCCACCAGCCGCCATCGCGGCTTCTTCCACCATCGCCGCGTTCTGTTGAGTCACCAGATCCATTTCGTTTACCGCCTGCGAAATCTGGTTGATACCGGTGCTCTGCTCATCTGACGCTGAGGTAATTTCCCCCATAATCTGCGTCACCTGCGCCACCGAGCTGACGATATCCTGCATCACGACGCTGGCCTGGTTCACCTGGCGCGATCCCGTATCCATATTGCTGACGCAGGTGTGGATCAGCTGATTGATCTCTTTGGCTGCATCAGCGCTGCGCCTGGCGAGGTTACGCACCTCTTCAGCCACCACCGCGAAACCACGTCCCTGTTCACCGGCGCGTGCCGCTTCGACTGCGGCATTCAGCGCCAGGATATTGGTTTGATTAGCAATGCTGTCAATCACGCCGTTGATATCGGCGATTTGGCGCGAGCTGACGGTGATCTGCGCCATGATCTGCTCCAGACTTTGCATCACATTGCCGCCCTGCTGCGCATTGTCGCTGGCACTAACCGCCAGCTGGCGCGCGGTGTGGGCGTTGTCGGCATTCTGCCGCACCGTGGTTTTGATCTCCTCCATACTGGCGGCGGTCTGCTGCAACGAGGCTGCCTGCTCCTCGGTACGCGCAGAGAGATCGCTGTTGCCCTGGGCAATTTCCTGCGCATTGGTATGAATGTGCTGCACACTCTCACGAATACTGAGAATGGTGCCGGTCAGCGACACGCGCATCTGCTCCAGCTCGCTCAACATAGTGCCGATTTCATTGGCGCTGCCGATCTCGACGCGGCGGCTCAAATCACCTGCCGCCACGCGTTTCAGCACCTCAACCGTGCCTTCCATACGACGCACCAGCGTCTTGCGCAGCCAGATACGCACACTTATCAGTAAGAGTGCCGCCAGAACGGTGACGCTGATACCAATCACCAGCATGGTGCGGTAACTGCTCGCCGCATGGCTGACATACTCCTGATTCTGCTTGAAGTTAATCTGGTTATAGCCCTCAATGCGTTGATTCAATGTGGTGCGCAACCCCAGCTCACTTTCCAGTGAACCGCGATAACTCTCCTGGCGCTGGAGCTGATCCAGTTTAATCTGCACCACGTCATACACCGCTTTAAAGGCGGTGTTCACCTCTTCGGCGACTTTGGTTTCCTCTTCGCTGTTGAACGGTGAGCTCATAAACTGCTGCATATCTTCTTCAGCGCTTTTCAGGATCAGCGCCGTGGTTTGCAGCAGCGTTGGCGAGGCCGTTTCTCCCTGCGCCTGCAGCAGCATAATGCCGTTGGTGTTAGCCAGTGCTGCACTGATGTTATAGGCAGCATCGCGCATCTGATTATTGCTGTACGAAGCGATCTGTATTTTATTAAAGTTCTCGTTATTGGAATAAGCGTTAAATAACGAAAAGGTGACGGTAGAAAAGAGGACGACAGCAAACAACACGACAATCAAGCTGACCGCAGTATAGATTCTTATTTTATTAAACATAGGGTTCACTCTCGCGCTACACGATGATGTTAAAAACAGAAGGGTAAATTTAGAGTTTATTGAACAAGTTCATTTTTTGCATCGACTGAAATACCATCATCGATGCATTTAACGCATATTCAGACATCTTCGAATCCATAATTAGCGATGTCATGGTGCCGTAATCTGCGCCAATCGCATTTTGTACTTTGACGATGGTGTCATTGATCAAACTCTCACCGCTTAAATCGAGGCTATCAAGTTGCTGCAGATGGGTGCCCAGTTCAGCCTGCGCTTTGCCCAGTCGATCCATGCCTTTGTCGACCGCCTGGCTGGCGGCGCTCAGGGCTTTCTCCAGTTCGTCTCTGTCAATAGGATCACGGCTCAACTCCGCTACCGCCTTATCCAGATCGGCAAAGATGTCACCAAATACCGCATCGCCCAGCCGGCTAACTGACATGCCGGTGCCATCTGCCACGGTTTGATGGCGTGCTTCGCTGCCGCCCTGATAGTTGCCTGCCGCATCAAAGGGTGCAGTATCACTATGATAACCTGAGAAAATATAGCGTCCCTGACTGTCGCGCGTATTAGCAAGATCGAATAAGGTGCCGCGAATGCCGGATAACTCTTTTCCCAGCGCAGCGCGGTCTTCTGCGGAATAGGTATCGCTTTTCGCCGCGATGATTTTCTCCGTCAGGCTGGTAGTGATGATACTGCCGACGCTGCTGAGAATACTCTCCTCGTGCTCCATGGCACTGCGCGCGCCGGATCGCACGCTGCGGTACAACTCCAGTTTTGCCAGCGCGTCCTGGTTTTTTACCGCATCGGTGGCACCTTGCGGATCGTCTGATGCGCGTAACAGTGATTTACCTGCCGAGAGGCGCAAGTAAATATTGTTATTCTCACTCACACGCTGCGACATACTTTCCGCATTCTGTTTGAACATATATAAAGTGCTTAATCGCATCGCTGACTCCTTTATTTAATCGATAGCAGCGTGTCAAATAACGTGGTGGCGGTTTGCAATATTTGACTGTTGGCCTGGTAGTACTGCATAAACATCTGCATATTCACCATCTCTTCATTCATATCCACGCCGCTCAGCGACTGTTTGGTGTTGAATTTGTCATCGAGATCTATTTTGGCCGATTCCAGTCCGGAATTAACCGCGCGCGCATTGGAGCCGATGGTGCCAACCAGTTGGGTATAGGCATCGGTGAGCGTATTTTTGCCGATCAGTTTTTCATCCTGAATTTTCAGCATCAGTTCCAGATTTTTGTTATTGGAACTGCCGCCAGCAGGATCATCAGAGGCGGCAAACTTGCTGGCGCTGTCCAGTGCTCGGCCAATCCCTTCAGCAGCACCGGCCATCGGATTGAGGCTAAAGCTGTCGCCCGCATTCACGCCAGCAGGCAGATCGATTTCCACGCCGTCAAATGACAGCACGCCGCCCGTCACCGTCGCCGGAACCGTGCGACCATCCGCACCGGTAACATGCCAGTTCGTGCCATCAAAGCTGACGTTATAATCTTCGGCATTCACCGCTTTGTAGTCGGTAACGCGGATGGAATCGAGCCTGCCGCTGCCGGTGTTTTGGCTATTAGCGAGGGCTTTGATCTCCGGCAGCGAGAACAGATCCTGACCGGGATTGCCGTCCGCATCGAAGCCCGCATGGTGCTGTTCGTTTAAGCGGCTCGCCATCATAAAAGCGATCTGGTTCAACTCATTGCGCGCCACCGCCAGATCGTCATTACGGAACTTAAATAATCCGGCGAGACGGCCTTTGGTGACGCTGGTTTCACTCAGTGGCTCAGGCTTGCCATTGTGACCCACGTAAGAGACCACGGTTTTATTGGGATCGCTGGCGGACGGCGAGGTTTGTAACTTATAGGCGCGATCGCCGGCGATAAGGGGGCGCCCATCAGGCAGTGTCACATCCACACGGCCCGAGGCTTTGTCTTCAGTGACCTCAACACCCAGTTGTTCGCTGAGCTTTTCCAGCAAGCCATCGCGTTGGTCCAGCAGATCAGCGGGGGGATTACCGCCCTGCGCCTGCACTCGCTCCAGCTGTTTATTGATATTGGCTAACTGGTCGCTGTAGCTGTTGATGTCCTTCACGCTCTGCTCAATGTGCGTGTTGGTGCTTTTCTCCAGCCCAGTGAGTTTTTTACCGCTGTCGTTAAAGCGCTGCGTTAATACACCCAGCGCACTAAATAGTGCGGAACGCGCTGGCCCATCAGAAGCATCACCGCTCAGCGTGGCCATGGCCTTGAACAGATTGTTAAGTGAAACCGAGACGTTGTCGGATTCGTCGCCGAGCATGTTGTCGATTTCAGACAGTTGCTCCTGTCGCCCTTTCAGCCCGGCCCAGTTGCTGATAGAGCCGCGCAGTTGTGAATTGGCAAATGCGTCATAAGCGCGATCGACGCCATTCACCTGGGCACCGTAACCAAAAAAGCCCAGCGAGGTGTTCATGCCGCCTGATTCACCAATCAAAATATTGCGGCGGCTGTAGTTGTCGGACATGCCGTTTGTCAGATTGCTGCCCACCACACTCAGGGCCGCCTGACCGGTGCTTAAACCACTTCGGGCTAAATTAAACAGGTTGTTCATCGCTATCCACCGCTTGTCTTTGAGGTTGCTCTCTACCTTTCATCGGTGATTCGCCGATTCTCTAAAACACCGGATTAAAATATTTTCGTCAGATCACTTTGATAGGCGGCAGCAGGTTGTTGCAGCGTGGTCTTAACCTTATTAATCAGCGAGATAAGCTTCTGCGCATAAGCGGGATCGGTGGCATAGCCGCTGGATTGCAGGGCGCTAGCACCCTGCTCCGCTGAGGTGGCGCGCACCACTGACTGGTAGCGTGCGTTGTGACTTAACAGCGCGGCATAATCGCCCAGCCCCTGCTCGTAAGAGTCATAGACGCGAAATACCGCTTTTACCTGCTGTTTCACGCCATTGATGTATTCGCTGGTGGTAATTTCACTGGTTTTTCCCCGCCAGCCCGCGCTGGCTTTGATGCCAAACAGGTTATGACTCGGGGAACCATCGGCGGCCGGAATTTCACGCTGGCCCCAACCCGACTCCAGTGCCGCCTGCGCCACGATCAAATGTGCATGCAGGCCGGTTTGCTGCGCCACCCGCTGCGCAGCAGGCAGTAAGCGTGCGATAAAGGGATGCGTGCTTTCAGTCTGAGGAGAATAGGCCAGCGGCGCGGGTAAGCGCAGTGGACCACTGGCGCGGCGCAGCGGCGGGATCGGGGAGCGCATATCGCCACCACCTGATTGCCGTACAATCATTTCGGCAAATCCCAATTGGCCACTTCGGGCGATTTCCTGCGCCACCTGCTGGTCGTGCATCGCAGTAAACATGTCGGAAGCCGCGCTGTGCATCAGTTCATCTTTGAAGGTGGCATCGCGCATGCTCTTCATCATCATCTGCACAAAAATGCCTTCCATCTGCTGTGCAGCAGCCTGCAGCGCTTCAGGTGAGGAGCGCTTTGCTTCGCGCTTGAGCGCATCCAGCGAACGCAGATCAAATGCCGGACGATCGGCGATCATCATTCGATCTCCAGACGCGCGCGCAGGCAGCCCGCATTTTTCATCGCCTGTAGTATCGCCATCAACTCATTCGGCGTAGCGCCTAAGGTATTTAACGCTCGCACCACATTGTTAAGATCGGTGCTGCTGCGTACATTTTGCAGCGCACCGCCGCTATCACGCACCGAGATATCCGTTTGCGGCGTCACCACCGTTTCACCGCCGGCAAACGGCGTGTTGGGTTGGCTGACCACATTACTTTGCGCCACTTCTACCGACAGCGATCCATGCGCCACCGCGCAGCTCTCCAGCGTAACGTGGCGATTGATCACCACCGATCCGGTACGCGAGTTGACCACCACTCTGGCATCCTGCACCGCCACGCGTAGCGGGATGTTCTGGATATTGGCGAGAAATCGCACGCGGGAAGGGCCATCAGCGGGCGCAAACAGGCGCACCGTGCGCGCATCTTCCGCGATGGCCGCTCCTCCGCTGTAACGCTGATTGATGGCATCGCTGATCTGCTGCGCCAGCGAGAAATCGGAGTGATTCAACTGCAAACGCACCACGCTCTGCTGAGCGAAATCATTCGGCACTTCACGTTCAACGGTGGCACCCGCACTGATTCGGCCGCCATTCAGTTGATTGACTTGCACGCGGCTGCCGCCTGCCTGCGCACCTGCGCCGGAGATCAGCACGTTGCCCTGCGCCATGGCGTAGATCTGGTTGTCGGCGGCCTTCAGGGGCGTCATCAGCAAGGTGCCACCGCGCAAGCTTTTGGCATTGCCCAGTGAAGAGACTAAAATATCCAGTTTTTCACCGGGTCGCGCAAACGGCGGCAGCTCCGCGGTCACCATGACCGCCGCAATATTTTTGAGCTGCATATTGGTGCCAGGCGGCACAGTAATACCGAGCTGCGACAGCATGTTTGTCAGGCTTTGCCCGGTAAACGGTGCCTGCATGGTTTGATCGCCGGTGCCATCCAGTCCCACCACCAGCCCATAGCCCATCAGCGCGTTAGAACGTACGCCCTGCACGGTGACCAGATCGCGGATACGTTCGGCCTGTGCGGCGGGCAGCACGCTAACTAACAGCAGGCTGACAATACAAACAACAAAGGCTCTGTTCATGGTGATCTCAGAAAGGTGAAAGGTTGAGAAACAGGCGTTGCAGCCAACCCATGGTCTGGGCTTCATTGATATAGCCATCACCGACATATTCGATGCGTGCATCCGCCACCTGCGTGGAAGGCACGGTGTTGCTGCCGCTGATGGTGCGCGGGTTCACCACGCCGGAGAAACGAATGAATTCAGTACCCTGATTGATGGCGATTTGCTTTTCGCCCACCACGCCAAGATTGCCGTTGGGCAGCAGCTGATTCACCGTGACGGTAATGGTGCCGGTAAAAGTATTACGCGCCGCCGCACCGCCTTTGCCGCTGAAATCGTTCTTGCCTTTGGCATCCAGATCCCACTTGCCGTCACCCAGCCAGCGGTTGAGTTTGTCCGGCACCGACAGCAGCTCCATGCCCGCCGAACCATTACGATTGGCATTGGCCGAGGCACTTTTGCTGGCGCTGACGTTTTCCTGCAGCAGGATGGTTAAGGTGTCACCCACGTTGCGCGGGCGCCGATCCTCGAACAGCGGCTGATAGCCGTAATTCATGCCCTGCCCCGCCATGAACAACGAACCGCCGCTGGCGAACGTTGCCATCGGTAACGGAGCGGCCGAAGTCGGCCCCGCTACCAACGGCTGCTGTAAAATATGTGCACAGCCGCTCGCCAGCAGCGCGGCACTGACAATCACCACACGTCGCATGTTGATTCCTGTGTTGAGCACTACAGCTGCGTGAGGCGTTGCAGCATCTGGTCAGAAGCCGATACCGCTTTGCTGTTGATCTCATAGGCGCGCTGCACCTGGATCATGGTGACCAACTCTTCCGCGACGTTGACGTTGGAGGTCTCAACGTACTTTTGCTTTAGCGAACCGGCATCTTCCATGCCCGGATTCAGCTCGTTCGGTGCGCCAGATGACTGGGTTTCGCGGTACAGATTGCCGCCCACGCTTTCCAGCCCGGCTTCGTTGATAAAGGTCGCCAGGGTTAGTTGGCCGATTTGCTGTGGCTGCGCCTGACCGGGCTGCGTCACGCTGACGATGCCGTCATTGCTAATCGACAGGGTTTTCGCATCCGGCGGGATCACAATTCCCGGCTGCACCGGATGGCCCTCCGCATTCACCAACTCACCGTTCTCGTTTTTATCGAAGTGCCCATCGCGGGTATACGCGGTGCTGCCATCGGGCATTTGCAACTGGAAGAACCCTTTGCCCTCAATCGCGACATCGGTTTCATTGCCGGTTTCGTTATAGCCACCCTGGGTGTGGATCCGCTGCGTCGAAACCGGACGCACGCCGGTGCCCAATTGCAAACCGCTGGGCAACGTGCTCTGTTCCGAGGCCTGCGCACCCGGCTGACGCAAGGTTTGATACAGCAGATCCTGGAACACCGCGCGCTGGCGCTTGAAGCCGTTGGTGTTAACGTTGGCGAGATTGTTGGAAATGACATCCATATTGGTCTGCTGCGCTTCCAGACCGGTTTTTGCAATCCATAACGATCGGATCATTGAGATCTCCCTGGCAGGCGCTTAGCCCACGCTTAATAACTGATTGGCTTTCTGCGCGTTTTCATCAGCGCTGCGGATCACTTTCATGCTCATGTCGAAACCGCGCGAGTTGGCGATCATCTCGGCCATGGTGTGCACCGGGCTGACATTACTGCCCTCCAGCGCTTCCGGACTGAGACGCAGCGTCTCATCCTGCGCCAGCGCATTCCCGGTTGCGGCACGGAACAGGCCATCATCGCCATGCCGCAACTCGCTCATCTGCGCACTGACCAGCTTGATACGACCGACCGGCACCACAGCGGTGGCATCATTGCCAGCACCCAGCGCGGAAATCGTGCCATCGGCGGCCACGGTGACGTGCGATTGCGGCGGCACCGTCAGCGCCGCGCCATCGCCCATCAGCGGCCTGCCGTTGACGCGCAAGCCCCCTTCGTTGTCAACCTCGATGTTGCCGTTGCGGGTGTAACCCTCGCTGCCATCCTCTAACGCCACGCTAAGCCAGGCGTTTTGCGGCAGCGCCACGTCGAGACTGCGTCCGGTGTGGGTAATCGGCCCCATGCTGCTGTCATGCATCGGGGTCGAAGCCGCCACCAGCGCACGCGTGGGCAGACTGTCACCGTTGACTGGTACGGCGCGAAAGGCTGCCAGCTGAGCGCGAAAGCCAGCGGTGGAACTGTTTGCCAGATTGTTGGAGGTCACGGCCTGGCGGTTTAACGCCGCCTCCGCGGCCGTCATGGCGGTATAAATGGCGCGATCCATCGTCGATGTCCTTAACGCAGGTTAGCTAGCGTTTGCAGCAGTTCGGATTGGGTTTTGATGGTCTGGGAATTGGACTGGTAGTTGCGTTGATAGATGATCATGTTGACCATCTCTTGCCCCATATCGACGTTTGAACCCTCCAGCGAGCTGCCTTTAAAACTGCCAAAGCTGCCGCTTCCGGCAATGCCAAGGAAGGGTTGACCAGAGCCTGGGGATTCCGCCCAGGCATTGCCGCCCTGAGGCGACAGACCGCCGCTGTTGGGGAAATCAGCCAGCACAATCTGCGCCACGGTCTGTTTTTTGCCGTTGCTGTAGGTGACCACGATCTCGCCGTTATCACCGATGACAAAGTTTTGATATTTGCCCGGTGCCTGGCCATCGATCTGATTAAGCTTGATGCTGCTGTCACCGCTGTATTTGGTGATAGCAGAGAGATCCAGATTGATATCCAGCGGCTCCGATCCATTCAGCGACAGACCTTTGATGTTGATGTTGGCATCCGGCATGTCGATCTGGCCGCTGGAGTTGAATTTCAGCTCCAGTTCGCTGTAACCGGCGGGATCGGGCGCAGTTTCATCGCGCGCATAGGCCTTCCATTCCCCCTCCGCAGTCTGCACAAAGTAGAGTTTGATAGTGTGCTTATTGCCGAGGCTGTCAGTGGCTTCAATCTGGCTGCTGTAGTTATAGGTCTTTTGGTCTTCGTGATTAAACGGGTCGGTGATGACGTTATCGTCGTCTGCTTTCAGGTTGCCGTTCAGTGAGCCTTTGGACGAGGCATCCGGCGGCATATCGTCAGTGGGAATGCGGATTTTTCCCACCGGCGCGCCGGGTTCAATGGTCGGCGGCGTACCGGTCGCCTGAAAGCCAGTGAGGAACAGGCCATTGCTCTTGTTGTAGATATTGCCGTCAGCATCACTGTCGAACTGACCGTTGCGCCCGTAAAACACGCCGCCGGCCTCGTTCTCCATGCGGAAGAACCCGCGCCCACTCAGCGCCATGTCCAGCTTGCCGCCGGTGAAGTTGATCCCGCCGTCAGCGAAGTTCTGGTTGACGTTGGAGACCTGAACGCCCAATCCCATTGAGCCGGCGAAAATATCGGAGAAGGTGATCGAGCCGCTTTTGAAGCCGCTGGTTTGCGAGTTGGCAATGTTGTTACCCACGACATCGAGGGCTTTGGAGGCGGCGTTGAGGCCGCTTAGACCTTGTGAAAAGCTCATAATGATTTCCCAGAAAGTGAGGCACTATTTTTGGATCACCACCACATGGCCGATGCGGATAGGATCGTGGTCAAGCAGATGCAGCAACGCGCCGTCCGGCGTGATGGTGACGCCCTGCACCTGTTCCTGAATCAGCCCGGAGATTTTTGGCGGCTCACCGTCAGGGTTTTTCGCATCAAAGCTCAGGGTGTATTCCCGGTCTTGCTGCGGGCCGGGTTCCGGCTGGAAGTTTTGTAAATCGTCGAGGGTGAAGGTATTCACGCCCGCCTTCACGTTCTTCAGCTGTGCGGTGTAGCTGTTGCCTTCAGCATCGGTGAACGTGACGGTGACCGTTTCGGCTTCGCCACCCAGCAGGAAGCTAAAGGTGTCGTTCGCCTCATCCCCCTCTTCAGCGCCACCAAACGACACTGTCGGGTCGCCCTCGATCAGAATGCTGCGGCCGACCCATGCGGCGGTGCCCATGCCGCCCAGTTGCGCCATCAGCGCCTGTACATCCGCCACTGAGCTATTGAGTTTTTCGACGCCCGCCGCCGTGGAGAACTGCGCCAGCTGCGAGGTGAGCTGATTGTTGTCCATCGGATTGGTGGGATCCTGGTTTTGCATCTGCGCCACCAGCAGTTTCAGAAAGCTGGCGCTAAGATCGCCTGCACTGCTGCCCGATCCGTCGCCGCTGCCATTGTTGTTATTGACCTGAGGTATCACGGTTGCACTTCCTTATTGGCCGAGAGTGAGCGTTTTCTGCATCAGCGCTTTGGCGGAGTTCATCACTTCGACGTTGGCCTGATAGCTGCGTGAGGCCGAGAGCGTGTTGACCATCTCGTGCACCACATTGACGTTGGGCATGCGCACATAGCCCTGCGGATCCGCCAGCGGATGGCCCGGCTGATACTCCAGACGTTCAGGTGCACTGCTCTCCACCACCTCACTGACCCTAACGCCGCCGATCTCACTGCCCGGCGCGGCATCCACGCGAAACAACACCTGGCGGGCGCGATAGGGCTGCTGATCGGGCCCCGCCACACTGTCGGCATTGGCCATATTGCTGGCGCTGACGTTGAGCCGCTGCGATTGCGCCGCCATCGCCGAACCGGCAATATCAAATACGCTAAATAACGCCATTTATTTACCCCTGACTCAGCACGGTCATCATTTTCTTTATATCCGCCCCAAGAAAAGTGAGGCTGGATTGGTATTTCATAGCGTTATCTGCAAAATTAACGCGCTCGCGATCCATATCGACGCTATTACCATCGGCACTTGGCTGATCGGGAATGCGATATAACAGGCTATCGTCATTAAAATTTGTCGATTGCGCCGCAATATGACGGTCTGCGGTTAATGACAAAGACACCGATGATTTACCAGCAGCAGGAGATGCCATGGCACTTTTTAACTGTTGAGAGAAATCGATATCCCGTGCCAGGTAGCCCGGCGTATCCGCATTGGCAATATTGGCCGCCAGCACGTCCTGACGGCGAGAGAGTATATTGAGCGCATGCTGTTGAAAGCGAAACGCCTCATCGAGTTTAGTGTTCATAATAAGGGAGATCCTGCCTCACGTTATCCAAACATCAGCAGTCTAATCAGGAATAATGAAATATCACACTGTGAAGAGTGCACAGAAATAGGGGTTATTAGTCTGTTAAATACATACCCGGTTAATTACCTTCAAAAACGAGACTATTTAGCTCGTTTGAATATTCATTATTCCATTTATCATAACGGGGATGACGATATAAAAGGCATCCTGATGAGACATGATGTTTTACGCCCGATCATTTTATTTCTCGTAGCCCTTTCCGCGCCGGCGCAAGCCAGCACTGCGGCTGAGCAGCGCTTGCAGCCTAAGCTGGATGCGTTATTAAAACTCCCCGATAACCAGGGTGAGATTGTGCGCAGCGCAACGCTGCTGGCGACGTCAGAACAGCTGGCAGCCCTGTGTGATGCGCCCGTATTGAGTCTGGCGGGTAAAGATTCGCGTCTAACCGGTAGGCGAACGCTGGTCGCACGCTGTGGTGCGCGAAAGCACTTTTTAGCCATCCGTATTCACGCTCAGGGACGCTGGTGGGCAGCACGAACGTCTTTGCCTGCCGGACATGTGCTGCAAGCGGGCGATATCGTGGCGCAGCGTGGCGATCTGGCCGGTCAACCTGCGGGTTTGATCTTTCATCAGCGCGATATCCTCGGCCAGCGCCTGATACGTGACGTTGAAGCGGGCAAGCCGCTGTTATCTCAGCAATTGCGCCAGCCGAGGTTACTGCGTGCCGGTCAGACGGTGGAGGTCATCACACTCGGCGAGGGATTTCGTGTGCGCAGTCAGGGCAAGGCGCTGCATCATGCGGCGGAAAACGACACGTTGCGAGTGCAGATGCGCAATGGACAGACGCTAAGCGGGCTTGTCAGCGCCGGCGGTTTGGTGGTGATCTTGCTAACACAATAATTTTTAGATTTCTCAGCGATCTCCGATGTAATGGCTATACAACCTATTGCTTTCGAGGATCCCATGATTGACCGAACTCAACCTGTTTCACCCATTGCGGGCACCCATGAGCTACCTGCCCGCTCCACACCACAATCACTCCGCGCCCGCCCGGATGCGGAGCGTCAAAGCACCGTGAGCCTGAGCAGTGTGATGAAACAGCTCCAGACGGACGATAGTCGCGATGTGAATGTCGCACGCGTTGCCGAACTGCGCACCGCACTGGAAGCCGGTGATTTGCCGATTGCCGCAGAAGAGATCGCGCGCGGCATGGTGCACTCCCTTATCTCGCCACAACAGTGAGGTGTTTAAGTGATGGAGACACTGCATACAACACTGCTTCAGATGAAAAGCACGCTGGAGGAGCTGGATGCCATTATGGTGGCCGAGGCGAACCAGCTTGATCGCCCCCAGATTAACCCTGTGGCGCTGCAGGTGCTCACCGACAGCAAGAGTCAGTTACTTGCGACCTTGCAGCATCACGATGAGATGCGGATCCAGCAGGAGACACGCTTAGCCATTGCCGCGCCCTATCCGCATCGCGTGCAGTTGTTTGTGTGCTGGCAGCAAATCACCGAACGCGTCCGTCGCAGTAAGGCTTTGAATAGTGAAGTTGAGTCACGTTTACAACATCATCTGGAGAAAACCCAGCGGGTACAGAAGGTGGTGGATCAGGTGGGGCATCATCATACGCTATACGGGTCTGACGGAGAGTCTGGCCCAGCTGTGGTGGGTAGGAAATACGATATCAGTGTTTAGGGAGGCTGGGTGCGGACTCACGCCAGCACCCATGTCCTACAACACCGCATAAGCACGGGCAGACTGGCGAGATTTACGCAGCGCGGCGATCTCACCGTGCAGCGCTGCCAACCGAGCCGGAATGCACTGCATCAACTGCGCATCCTCCGCCAGTAACTGCGCTAAACACACTGCATCCGCCTGACTGAAATCACACGCACACAGCGCTTTCATCCGCTGTGTATATTCCACAATCTCCTCGCTAAACGCCTCCCATCCTTCCTGTTGCGCCAGTGCGCTCAGCCGCTGGTTCAGTGCCAGCAAGGCTTGAATCTGCTCTTTCACATCACTGAGCATATTTCACCTGCGGATCGATGGCTTTCCAGGTATCGGACATCTCCACCATCAACGTAATGAGTTGCGGTAACGACTCAGCTGATTGATTGACACTCGCCAACAGCAAATTGCGCGACACATATTCATACAGCCGCTCCAGATCGGCGGCGATCTGCCCGCCCACCTGATGATCAAGCCCGGCACGCAAACCGTTATCAATGATGTTAATTGCACGCGAGATCATCTCGCCTCGCCGGGCAACATTGCCGGTTTGAAAATAGATCTCAGCGCGGCGCATGGCATTGATCGCGCCTTCGAACAACAGCGCGATCAGCTGGTGCGGTGTTGCGCCGCTTACCTGGCTCTCTAATGAAACCGCAGAATAGGCGCGGTTACCGGTTTGACCGTACATCGCCCGTTCCTCAGCCTAATCCTGCCAGCGCACCCTGCAACTGATTGCTCATTGCCTGCATATCCGTCATCGCTTTATCCAGACGCATAAACTCTTTCTGCTGGCGCTTCAGGCTCTCTTCGATGCGCTGTTCCATACGCTCGATCTGCTTCGCAACCCGCGCTTCTTGATCTTTAAGCCCTTTAACAGTCGAAGCGATGGTGCCTTCCGTTTTGGGGATCGACTCGTTATCGCCCAGATAACTTTTGAACACCTCGCTCATCTGGCCCTTGATGCCCTGCGCACCGTCTTTACCAAGGAACAGCGCTTCCACCTCTTTCGGGTGCTCTTTCAACGCGGCATCCAGCTTTTTACTGTCGATACTCAGCGTGCCCAGCGTGGCGGTGCGATCTTCGCCGGGCTTCAACTCCTCGAACTTCACGGTGATACCGATTCTGGCTAGCGAGTAATACAACTCGCTCGACTCACCATAGTTGCCGCCGGCAGCCGATTTCATCTGGCTATTCAGACGGCGTAAGGTGCCATCGCTGAACAGTGGGCCATTTTGCTTGTTCTGCTCATCGGAATTTTTTTCCGGTGGCTTATAGGTGCTGGCGCTGGCGGAAGTACTGAGGAAGCTGTTGTAATTATTGATGAACTCCTCAATCAGGCTTTTCACCTTTGAAGTATCCGCCGTCACTGACAACGTTTCAGGCTTAAACTGACCGGGATCGTCCGGATCTTTTTCCGAGACTTCACGCAGCTCAAAAGTAATGCCTTCAATCGCATCGCTGATAGTGTTTGAACTGCGCTCCACCGTGATGCCATCGATTTTCATCACCGCATTTTGCGCTGCGCTGATCTGCTTCATGCGGGTTGGATCGTATCCTGGCTCTCCCGGCACGTTGGCGGCTTTGGGATCGTAGTTCAATACACCAGCCAGCTGGCTATCTCCGCTAACTTCCATCTTGATTTGGCCGTCACTGCCGGTTTTTTTCGAGGTCACCACCAGCTGGAACTTGTCGCCTTCGGCAGGCATCACTGAGGCGCTGACATCACCATTTAGCGCATTGATCTTTTTCGCCACTTGCGCCAGCGAGGTTTCATCGTCTTTCAACTCCACCGACAGCGGTTTACCGCTGCCCAGCGTGATGGTCAGAGTGCGCGTTGCCGAGCCATCTCCCAACTGTGCGCTGTTACTGTCCTGCTCCGGCGAGCCAATTTTGTGTGCTTTTGCCAATTTTTCGACAATCACTGAATAGCTGTCGGGAATTGCGCCTTTACCGGCGGTGGCTTTGAAAGCTTTATTATCGCCAATGCTGACACCGTTAAAACCTTCATCCTGCAGCTTATCCAGATTCGATTTTAACGAGGCCAGTGAATTAGAGATTTTTCCCCATGACGATACCTGGCCATTAAATTTACTCTGCTTATTTAAATAGGGATTCAGCTTCTTGCTCTCCCCATTTTTTATCTGCTCCATCAGTGCGGGGATATCTAAGCCGGATCCGCCCAATCCTGAAATAGGTGTCGTCATTTTTAAATTCCTTAATTCATCGAGGGTATCAACTCTTCCCATCGGTGCCGGCAGGATTTCGCTTAATAATTTACACAATGATTTTCATCCATCGTCTTAAGTCTCGATATAGCGGCAAACCTGTCGTGATTTTTTGCCTTTGCATGAAAAAGCAAAAAATTATTTCAGCACCTGATGGCTGCCCCGATGAATAAGGTATGCGTCACCTCTCACGCATATTCCCGCTGCCACGCTTAAGCAGCATTCACTGGAAAAAGGATATCGATTATGGCCCAGGTCATTAATACCAACGCACTGAGTCTGATGGCTCAAAACAACCTGAACAAATCACAGAACTCACTGGGAACAGCGATTGAGCGCCTCTCTTCGGGCCTGCGTATTAACAGCGCCAAAGATGATGCCGCCGGTATGGCCATCTCTAACCGCTTCACCTCATCGGTGCGCGGTTTAACGCAGGCAACGCGTAATGCCAATGACGGCATTTCACTGGCGCAAACCACTGAAGGCGCGCTGGAAGAAGTGAACGAAAACCTGCAGCGTATTCGTGAACTGACGGTGCAGGCGAAGAACGGCACCAACTCCAAAGAAGACCGCGAGTCGATCAAAAAGGAGATTACCGCACGTCTGGATGAGATTGGCCGTATCGCCGAATCCACCAACTTCAACGGCGTGAAAATGCTGGATGGATCGCAGGAAAAATTGTCGATTCAGATCGGTGATAAAGATGGCCAGACCATTGATATCAAGCTGCCGAAGATGGCGCTGGGTTCGCTGGGTCTGGATACCTTTGCTAAAGACTTTGAGAAAATCATCGACAGTCTGCCGATGGACTCGAAATTTACTGCTGCAGGAAGTCTACGCGGTGTGGATGAGCAGTTTGCCGTTCCGGGTATGGCTGAGCCCTTCGAACTGAACGATGTTGAACGCGCGAAGATCACCGCACTGGTCGGCGGTGCAGTGGCCGATACCGAAGTGGTGACCATGGAAGACAGCAAAGGTAATCTGCGCTTCTTCGCTGCTGACAGTGCTAATCCAGGCAGCGCAGTTGAATTGGATATCACTTTCCAGGCGAACGCCACGCCAGGCGATCCTTCTGAAATTGACACTATTGCGGTGAAAGAAAAAATCACCACGCTCGACTTCGACATTCTTAAGAATGGCCCAAGCGATCTAAAGAACCTGAAAAATCAGGGCATCGGCGCGCAAATCGGTAGCAAACTGATTGATGAAGCCACGCTGAATCAGATGTCCAATGACATCTTCGGTGCCGACATGGCGGATACCGAGATGCAGATCTTTAAAGCCGACAACGGCAATTACTTCGCCGTCAACAAAGACGGTGAAGTGAAATCCTTTACCTGGGATGATGCCGCAGGCGGCGCTACCGCGGTAGCTGATGCCAGTGCGCGTGATACTCATGAAGTGCAGAAGGTCGCAAATCACCTGTTGGATCGCCTCGATAGCGCCATGACCGACGTCAACAGCTTCCGCTCGGATCTGGGTGCGATTCAAAACCGCTTTGGCTCGATTATTGCCAACCTCAACTCCACCGTCATCAACACCAGCGAAGCGCGTTCGCGTATTCAGGATGCTGACTTCTCAGTCGAAGTCTCCGCCATGAGCCGCGCCAACATCCTGCAGCAAGCGGGTGTTTCGGTGCTGTCGCAGGCAAATCAGGTGCCGCAGAACGTCCTGAGCCTGCTGCGTTAATCTGTGCATCTCCTTAATTGCATTCAGCGTGCAATTTTCGCCCTCCCCGTGGAGGGCTTTTTTGTTTGTGCACGCGACTTTCCGATGAAAAATATTAATCATTTTTACCCGAACAACTAACGTGAAGCGGCCATTAGCCTTGTTAATTATCAATAAAAAATAACCATATAAATCTTACGGGTTAGATCAAATAAATAACCTTAATGATTAAGAGGATTTTGGGTGGCTTTCGGGAAAATAAACGCGGGAGGGCGGTAAAAATCTGGCACTCTTTAGCCGCAAAAAATGGGATCGGTTAGCGCAAAAATAACATTAACAACCGACTCGCTCTTTACCCTAATTGATAGACGACTTCTCTATGCCTAACACAATCTTGCTTGGTCAGGCGGCCAGATTAGATCGACGTACGCGCATCCTGAGCCGGACGCTGGATAATATGTCCGTGACGCTGCCCGCCAGCGCCGCTCGCTGCCTGTATGCACTCGCGGAGGCGCACGGTGAAGTGCTGACGCATGAACAGCTGATGGAGATTGGCTGGCGTCGTGCCGGTTATGCCGCCACCGATAACAGCGTGCGCGTGATGATCAATAAACTACGCCGTGCGTTGATGTCGCTGGAGCTTGAGCAGCAGATTAGCCTGCTGGCCGTCACGCGCAGCGGTTACCGCTTAATCATCAATACGCCGCCAGCCGTCGAGCAACCCGCCGCACTGACAATGCCCCTTTCGCTACCGGCACGGAGCCCGCTGAATGGGCGGCGAGTAGCAGGCGTCACCGTCGCCGGCATCACTGCCGGGTGTCTGGTGGCTTTACTGGTGCAACATTTCTTTCTGCTCACGCCAAAACCGATTGATTTTGTCAGCTGGCAGGGGCCGTCCATCCCTGTTGGCAGCAGCGTCTGGGTGCCGAAAGGACACCTAACTCAGCACGCCTTAATTGAAACCACGCTGCGTACCTATCGCCGTTATGTGCTGGAGGCGAACCCGGATAAACCCGCCGCCAGGGTGCTGTACGTCACCCTCAGTTCAGCCAACAATCCGCAACATCAGGGTGTGATTGCGTGCCAGCAACCCTTCGAGGAAGCGAATAATGTGTGTGAATCGTTCTATTTTCGCGTCAATTAAATCCCCGCTGCTCTGGCTGTTTATCGGGGGCTTTGTACTGGCTTTTAGCGCGGTCATCGGACGCTGGCTAATCACCACCACACAGCAGTCCCAATGCCTGTTTCCGCTGGCGTTTTATGACATCAAAAGTGAGCGTGAATGGGTGCTGACGCAGGGGATTTACCGCAGCTATCGCGATGGCTTCAGCCAGGGCCATCTCAGCTATCTCGGCACGCTTTCGCGTTTCAAGGATGGGCAGTTGACGGCACCGCTCACCCCGATTCATCGTGCGGTGTGGTTTAACGGTGAGTTCAACCACAACCTGCTTAAAATCACCGTCACACAACACAGCCGTGGCCTGGGTGACAAAAGCCGCGATGAGGACGTGCAAAAGTATGTCTTCCCGCATTGGCAGGCAGGTGATGTCAGTGTGATTGCCCTCTATCTGTTCAATGGCCGCGTGCTGGCCTCTGGCACAGAGAGCGTGGCGCGCAATGTCTGCATCAGGTAGCCAGAAATATCTAGCGTAGCGCGGCTAACAGCTGTTCAAGATCAGCAAACACGCGTGCGGTGAGGTGGGTAAAAAAGGGTGGCAAGGTATCGCCCATCAGGAACAGCGCCAGCATGCCTGCCCCTAACGTCAGGGGAAAACCCACCACGAAGATCGAGAGCTGCGGGGTTAAACGGTTCAATAACCCCAGCGTCATATTGATACAGAGCAACAGCGTGATAATCGGCAATCCCAGCATCAATCCCTGACTGAAGATCAACCCGCCCTGCATCACCAGATAACGGAGGCCACCCGCGTGCAGCGGTTCAGCATTCACTGGCAGGCTGGTAAAGCTCTCTGCCAGCAGCGCCAGCAGCCAAAGATGACCATTGATACTGAGAAACAGCAGCATCGCCAGCAGGTTGAGCAGACGTGATATCACCGGCGTGTTGCCGCTATTAGGGTCAAAAAAGGTGGCGAAGGAGAGTCCCATCTGCATGCCAATGATCTCGCCGCACAAACGCACCGCAGCGAAAAGCAGCTGCAGCATCAGACCGAGCGCGGCACCGATCACAACTTGCTTCACCACCAGCCAGGCACCGTGCCACGACATCAACGCCACCTGAGCATCTTCCACGCTGCTGGCAATCAGCAAGGCGATAAGCAGCGCCAGTGCGGCACGCAGCCGTTTACTGATTGCCTTCTCACTGAAAATCGGCGCGACAAACAGTAGCGCAGCCACGCGCACCATAATAAAAAACACGTGAGCAATCTGCGCGGTCAGCAGCTCAAACGGGATGCCAAACGCCATTAGCCGATCGCGAATGAGATGCTGGTGAACACCGTGCGCATGTATTCAATAAAGATTTTCAGCATCCACGGACCCAGTAACACGGCAACACCGACAATCATCAGGATCTTCGGGATAAAGGTCATGGTCATTTCATTGATTTGAGTGGCGGCCTGCATGATGCTGATCGCCAGCCCGGTGACCAGTGCGGCCAGCAGCAACGGCCCGGCAATCATCAACCCTACCTTTATCGCCTGCATGCCCAGCACCATCACACTTTCAGGTGTCATTCGCGGCTCCTTAGCTGTAGAAACTTTGTGCCAGTGAACCCAGCAGCAGCTGCCAGCCGTCGACCAACACAAACAGCATCAGTTTGAACGGCAGCGCGATGGTGGTGGGTGGCACCATCATCATGCCCAGCGCCATCAGAATACTGGCGACCACTAAATCGATAATTAAAAACGGGATGAATATCGTGAAGCCAATCTGGAAAGCGGTTTTCAATTCGCTGGTGACAAAGGCAGGCACCAGAATACTGAGCGGCACTGCATCCGGCCCGCTCATCGGCGGCGCTTTGGCGATACGTGCAAATAGCGCGAGATCCGCTTCACGCGTTTGATCCAGCATAAACGCGCGCAGCGGTTTCACCCCTTCCGCCAACGCTACTTCCATGGTGATGCTGTTGTTTTGCAGCGGCTGCCACGCTTTTTCGTAGATTTGGTTCAGCACCGGCGACATCACGTAGAAAGTGAGAAACAGTGCCAGCCCGACCAGCACCTGATTTGGTGGTGCGGTCGGCGTCCCAAGCGCATTACGCAGCAATCCCAGCACAATCACGATGCGGGTAAAGCCGGTCATCATCAGCAAAATACCGGGAATGAAGGTAAAACCACTGAGCAACACCAGCGTCTGCAGCGGCAGTGTCCAGCCCTCTTCGCCGTTGGGTCGGGCGATGACAATGTCGCTGTTGGCGGCCCCGGCGCTGGCGGCGGTGAAGAGCAGCAGCAACGCTATGACTGCGCGCCCTTTCATCGTTCGTCCTTAGCTTGAGGTTGCGGTGATTGGCTCAGGCAGGTGATTTGATGTGCGGTGATGCCAAGCAACAGCCGCTGCTCACCGATATCCACCAGCACCAGCCGCTCGCGTGCGCCGAGCGAGAGACGCGCCACCACGTTAATGGCCGGATGGCTGCGTTGATAACGCTGCAGCCAGCCGCTGCGTTTCGCACTCCACGCCAGCAGCAGCATCAGTAAAATCACCAATCCCAGCGCACCGAGCAGCGTCATAAGCAGCGAATCATCCGCAGAATGCGTGATCATTAGCGGCTTAACCGGTGCATACGCTCGGACGGCGTGATGATTTCGGTGATGCGAATTCCAAATTTATCCGACACCACCACCACTTCGCCCTGGGCAATCAGGTAGCCATTGATCAGGATATCCAGCGGTTCTCCCGCCAGACCATCCAGTGTCACGAC
>NZ_CAJCKS010000023.1:0-45318 GCF_903970985.1 Pantoea sp. ME81
CGGACAGTTACGCCTCCATGCGACTGGAAGTGGGTTCCGCTTATACGCTGATTTTCATTCTGATGATTTTGCCGCTACTGCTGATGCTGAATGCGGTGAATCACTGGCTTAACCGCGCGGTATCGCGCCAAAACAAGGAGGCGGCATGAATCCTGCGGCCGTTACCGTGACGCTGCGCGGTTGTTCACGTCACTTCAATCACCAACTGGCATTGCATCCGCTCGATCTGACCGTGAATCCCGGGGAAACCCTGGTGTTGCTCGGGCCTTCTGGCTGCGGAAAAACCACCACCTTGCGCATCATCAGCGGGCTTGAACGCTGTGATGCGGGCGGCGAGGTGTGGTTCGACGATCGTAACGTTACCGCGTTGCCGATTGAGAAACGCAACGTTGGCATGGTGTTCCAGAACTATGCGCTGTTTCCCAATCTCAACGTGGCCGAGAACGTGGCCTACGGCTTGAAAGTGCAGGGCGTGGCGCGTGCTGAACGTGAAGCGCGCGTGCAGGAGATGCTGGAGCTGGTGGATCTCAGCGCGTTGTCACAGCGCAGCATTGATAAGTTATCCGGTGGACAGAAACAGCGTGTGGCACTGGCGCGTGCGCTGGCAGCCAGACCCAAAGTGCTGCTGTTTGATGAGCCGCTGGCGGCGCTGGATGCACGTCTGCGCGATCGCCTGCGTCTGGAAATCGGCACCTTATTGAAGAAGCTGGCGATCACCGCCGTGTACGTCACGCACGATCAGCAAGAAGCCATGGCGCTCGGCGATCGCATCGCGGTGATGGAGCAGGGGCGTCTGGTACAGATCGATACGCCACAAAATATCTATCAGCATCCCGCTTCGAAGTTTGTCGCGGATTTTGTCGGGGCGATTAACTGCGTCGATGTGGATAAGCGCGGCAATCCTCAGCGCTTCTGTCGTCCGGAAGATGTGCTACTCGCCGATGATAATCGCTACGCACGCCAGGGCTTTATCCTTGCCAGCACCTTTTTAGGCGCGTCGCAGCGGCTGATGATCGATATCGGCCTTGCAATGCCGATTCAGGTCGATCGCCATGCGCGTGAAGCCTGGCATGCCGGACAACCGGTGAGCTGGACGCTGGCGCAAGACGCCGCCCTGCAATTTTCTGCATCCTGAGGAAGAAATTCGTGTCTGAAGCATTGACGCTGATTGCGCAAATAAGTGATTTACATATCAAGGCGAACGGTCGCCTGTCGTATAAAAAAGTGGATACCCAGGCGGCGCTGCTGCGGGTCATCGACACCCTGAATCGTTTGACGCCGCGCCCGGACATGGTGGTGATCACCGGCGATCTGGTGGATTTCGGTAATGCAGAAGAGTATCAAACGCTGCGAACGGCGCTGCGACGTTTGCAACTGCCTTACATGCTGATGGCGGGCAATCACGACGATCGCCAGCAGCTACGCGCGGCGTTCCCGGATCACCACTATCTGCAACGTGGCGAAACCCTCAACTGGCAGGCGCGGGTGAAAGGGGTGCAGCTGCTGGCGCTGGACTCCAGCGTGCCGCAGCAGCCGTGGGGCTATGTGGATCAAGCGCAGTTGGAATGGCTGGAAGAACAGCTGTCACGTGAGCCACAATTGCCTACGCTGGTGATGTTGCACCATCCACCGTTGGTTTCCGGCATCGGCCATATGGATAAGCAACCGCTACGCAATCCCGACGCGCTGGCGGCGATTATCCGCCAGCATCCGCAGGTGGAACGCGTGTTGAGCGGTCATTTGCATCGTTCGGTACAGGCGCGTTTCGCCGGTACGTTAGCCTGCGTGGCGCCAGGCGTGTCGCATCAGGTGGCCTTTGATTTGTCTGAAAATGGTCCGGCGAATTTCGTGCTGGAGCCGCCGGGTTTCCTGCTACATCGCTGGCACACACAGCAAGGTATGACGACACACCAGTGCGCTATCGGCGATTATCCGGGCCCGTGGCCGTTCTATGATGCGAATGGTCTGATCGATTAGCGCCAACGTTTGCTGAATAATTACGCGTGTCAGACAGGATGGTTCGTGCTCAATCTGGTTTGCAGGTGTACAATTGGAGGTTGACTCACTAGGGGTAGCTAGTCCAACTATAATTATATTGTCAGGCACGCGAATGATGAATTTTCACACCAGGGCGGTTGCGTCATGCTGATGCGCATCCGGCCAAAAACTGACCTGCGTACGCTGATCGCGTTGCTGGCGATCACCAGTATCGTCATTACGCTCGCCAATACCTTGTACGCCACCTGGCGTGTGCAGCGTATGGTGCTGATCGAGAGCACGCTCGAAGCCAATCGCGCTTATGCCACCAAACTGGCTGCCACCACGGAAGTCTTTTTCCAGCTGGCACAGTCGCAGCTGCACTACAGCGCGACGCAGTTGGGCAAGGATTTTGATAATCCGGAACTGGCGCAGCAGGAAGTGAATCGTCTGCGTGAGCAAACCAATAGCTTCAACTCCGTTGCGGTGGTCGACACCAATGGGATAGTGAAAGCGATTTCGCCTGAGTCACTGATGCTTAAAGGCATGCAGCTCACCAGCCAGGCTTCGCGGGAAGCGCTGGCACAGCGCCAACCGATGGTGAGCAAACCCACCATCTCTGCTGCCAACAATCTGATTGTGTTTGTCTCCTGGCCGATCTGGAGCAACGAAGGACGCTACCTCGGCTATGTAGGCGGCACCATCTATCTGAAGAAGAAAAGTATCCTCAATGCCTTACTCGGTGAGCAGTTCTACCGGGATGGCACGCGCGTGTATGTATTGGATCGCAACAATCAGGTGCTTTATCACCAGAATAGCCAGCTGATTGGTAAAACCGCGCCAGAGATCGTCAGCGAGCGTCAACGCAATGAGAGCACCAATGGCGAGGTGCAGGTCAAAGAAGAAGACACGCCGAAACTGGCGGGTTACGCCATTGTGCCGACCACCGGCTGGATGGTGGTGGCGCTCAAACCAACCGACGTCACTCTGCAACCGCTCTCGGGTTTGCTACTGAAAGTGCTAAAAAACTCGGTGCCGTTTGCGTTGCTGACCTTACTGATGGCGGTGATCTTCGCCCGTCTGATTGCCTTGCCGCTGTGGCAACTGGCGCGTAAAGCCAGTCAGATGGACACCCAGGGCGTCTCGGGTGAAATTAGCGGTATTCGTGCCTGGTACTTCGAAGCCGCACAGGTGAAACGCGCCTTGCTCACCGGGATCGGACTGGTACAGGACAAAATCGGTCGGCTGAAATCGGAAGTTCAAACCGATCCGATGACCAATTTGCTTAACCGCCGTGGCCTGAGTGCGGTGCTGGATTACTTCGAAACCATGCGTCAGCCTTTTGCGGTGCTGGCGCTGGATATCGACCATTTCAAGCGGGTGAATGACAACTTCGGCCATGATGTGGGTGACGAAGTGATCAAACAGGTGGCGCGTACCCTGCGTAACAGTGCGCGCCAGACCGACGTGGTGTGCCGTAACGGCGGCGAGGAATTTCTGATGCTGTTGCCAGCCACCTCGACGGAAGAAGCGCGGGTGATTGCCGAGCGCGTGCGTTCCAGCATCGCCGAGAGCTGGATTGACCATGTTGGGCATATCACGCTTTCAGTGGGCATCGCACATTGGGAGGCCGATAACCAGCCGCAAGATGTGAGCTTGAAACAGGCGGATGCCGCACTCTATCAGGCGAAAAATGCCGGACGTAACTGCGTGATGATTGCCGGGCAGGATGCGCTGGTGAGCAGTATTACCCGCTAGTGCCTTAAGGGTCGACCAAAATGGCGACCCTATCACCAAAGTGCAGGATTTATACGGTGTTTACAGACGCACAGGATTCTGCAAAATATCCAGCCCAATATGGGGTGATTAAACAGGCGCTATTGGACCTTAGCTGCTCAGGCTTTGCCGCCTGCCCCGAAGCGCAGATCCTCATCGGGTTTCTTAAGATGCAGGTTTATGCACATCAGGTTTTCGCCGTAAATTTCTGTACAATCGTCATCCCGTTTTTGGCTTCAAGGAAGTGAAATGCTGGCTCTGCTTTTCCAATGGTACAAACGTCGCTTTAGCGATCCGCAGGCGATTGGCCTGCTGGTAATCCTGTTGATGGCGTTCTGTATCCTGTTTTTCTTCAGTGGATTATTAGCACCGTTGCTGGTCGCGCTGGTGCTGGCTTATCTGCTGGAGTGGCCAACCGTTCGATTACAGCGCCTGGGATGCAGCCGCACCTGCGCCACCAGCATGGTACTGATTGTTTTTGCCGGTATTTTGCTGGTGATGGTGCTGATTGTTGCGCCAGTGGCCTGGCAGCAGGGCATCAATTTGCTGCGTGACCTGCCGAATATGCTCAACAAGCTCTACGTCTATGCCGCCGGGTTGCCGAAGCGTTTTCCGGCGCTGGTGGATGCGGGCATCATCGATATCATCGTGGAGAATCTGCGTAGCCGCCTGACCGGGTTGGGGGAGTCATTGGTGAAGTACTCACTGGCCTCGCTAGTCGGGCTGATGACGCTGATGATCTATCTGGTGCTGGTGCCGCTGATGGTGTTCTTCCTGCTGAAAGATAAAGAACAGATGCTCAATGCTGTGCGTCGCGTGCTGCCGCGCAATCGCGGGTTAGCGGGCGTGGTGTGGCAGGAGATGAATCAGCAAATCACCAACTACATTCGTGGCAAAGTGCTGGAGATGGTCGCGGTAGGGTTTGTCACCTGGATTGCCTTCCTGGTCTTAGGGCTCAACTATGCGCTGCTGCTGGCGGTGCTGGTCGGGATTTCCGTGCTAATCCCTTACATCGGCGCTATGGTGGTCACCATTCCGGTGATTGGCGTCGGTCTGTTCCAGTGGGGCTTAGGCACCGATTTTTGGACGATGTTTATCGTTTATCTGGTGGTGCAGGCGCTGGATGGCAATGTGCTGGTGCCGATTCTGTTCTCAGAGGCGGTCAACCTGCATCCGCTGGTGATCATTCTTTCGGTGGTGATTTTTGGTGGCATGTGGGGCTTTTGGGGCGTGTTCTTTGCCATCCCGCTGGCGACGTTAATCAAGGCCGTGGTGCGCGCCTGGCCGGAAACCACGCTGGAACATCAGCAGGGGTAAACAAAACGGGTGCACATTGTGCACCCGTTTTGTTTTATGCCGACTTCAGATAATCCAGCACGATGTCGTGGTGGTTCGACGTTTTGAAGTCGTCGAAGACTTTCTCAACTTTGCCGTTGCCGTCGATCAGGAAACTGATGCGGTGGATACCGTCATAGGTTTTACCCATAAAGGTTTTCTCACCCCAGACACCGAATTCCTGGCAGACCTGGTGGTCTTCATCAGATAAAAGGGTGAAGTTCAGCACCTCTTTTTCGGCGAAACGTGACAGCTTTTCAGGCTTATCGGTGCTGATGCCCAGCACTTCCACGCCCACGGTTTTCAACGCATCCATGTTGTCGCGCAGACCACAGGCCTGAACGGTGCAACCCGGCGTCATGGCCTTCGGGTAGAAATAGACCAGAACGCGCTGTCCCTGGAAGTCGGCCAAATTTACTTGTTCGCCGTCCTGATCGGGCAAGCTAAATTTCGGTGCGGTATCACCGGCTTTCAGTGGATTCATCACAACTCTCCATTTTTTTCTTCATGCTGTGGGTAATACACCCTCGCGGCAAAAAGCACCAGCGGGTGCCACCCTCTGGGTTATTTCACTACACGGTATGCCGCAGGGCAGAGTGTGTGGAGAAATAATCCGGCGTTAGCTTACAGGGTGTTGTTGGCATCGTCGGTGACACTATAAAGACGAATTGAGCCTTGTGCATGCAGTTCTTCACACAGATTGTTGAAGGCCTGTTCAAACGGTGCGCTGGCCTGATTATCCGGGCTGTGTGCCGTCATCTGAATATACAGTGTCGGTGGGACACCTTCCTGTGCCGGGGTAATACGCGACACCAATTCGGCAATGTTCATCTGATGTTTATCGAACAGATCGGTAAAGCGCTCAATGAGATGAGGAGAATCTGGCACTTCCACCTGCACCCATACCGTGGCAGGCATCGGTGGGGTGGCGCGCGCATTAGTGCGCTTCATCACAATCAACAGTTCCAGCTCAGCCCCTTTCATCGGCAGCGTGGATTCAATCAGGGTTATCGCGTTCCAGCTCCCCGAAAGCAACATGATGAAGGTGAACTCATCGCCCAGCATCGCCAGACGACTGTCTTCAATATTACAGCCGCAGCTACTGACGTGGCGAGTGATGGTATTGACGATACCCGGACGATCAACGCCCAATGCGGTGATCACCAGATGGTGAGGCTGTGACTGCGACAAAATGGCATTTCCTGTACGTTCGCTAATAACCATAAGGTAAACATAAAAAAAACTGCTGACAAGGGCAGGAATGGCTTGGCTCGCTTGCTTTTCTTTCGAGGTAAAACGTAACATGAGGCACTTGTTTGTCGAGGGGATAGCCCATGTTCACCGGAAGTATTGTTGCGCTCATTACGCCAATGAATGAAAAAGGTAATGTCTGCCGCGAGAGTTTGAAAAAACTGATTGATTATCATGTTGCCAGCGGCACCGCGGCGATTGTTTCTGTTGGCACCACCGGCGAATCCGCTACCCTCAGCCATGAAGAACATGGCGATGTGGTGATGCAGACCCTGGAGCTGGCGGATGGCCGTATCCCGGTGATTGCCGGTACCGGCGCCAATGCCACTGCTGAAGGTATCTCTCTCACGAAGCGCTTTACCGGCACCGGTGTGGTGGGTTGTCTGACCGTGACGCCTTACTACAACCGTCCAACTCAGGAAGGTCTGTTCCAGCACTTCAAAGCGATTGCCGAAAGCACCGATCTGCCACAGATGCTGTATAACGTACCATCACGTACGGGCTGCGACATGCTGCCAGAAACCGTGGCTCGCCTGGCCGAAATTAAAAATATTATCGGAATCAAAGAGGCCACCGGGAACTTATCGCGTATTTCTCAGATCCAAGAGCTGGTTAATGATGAGTTCATTATTGTCAGCGGCGATGACGCGACAGCTTTGGACTCCATGCAACTGGGCGGCAAAGGCGTAATCTCGGTTACAGCCAACATTGCAGCGCGTGAAATGGTTGAACTCTGTGCGCTGGCGCAACAGGGTAATTTTGCCGAAGCGCGTCGCCTGAATCAGCGTCTGATGCACCTGCACCAGACGCTTTTCTGTGAACCCAATCCAATCCCGGTTAAATGGGCAGCGAAACAGCTAGGATTAATCGCGGATGACACGCTGCGCTTGCCGATGACGCCACTGACCGAAGCCGGTCAGGCGAAAACGGCTCAGGCGCTGATTAAAGCGGGTCTGCGATAAATTAGGGAGAATCAATGAGTTATTCAGTTAAGCGCTCGACGCTGGCAACCGTGGTGGGCTTGTCCACCCTGATGCTGCTAACAGCTTGTTCCAGCGATCAGCGTTATAAGCGCCAGGTCAGCGGTGATGAATCTTACCTGCAGGCGCCTGAACTGCATGATTTAAAAGCCCCGGCGGGGATGATTCTGCCTCTGCAGAATGGCGATTACGATGTGCCGCACACTGTTGCGAAGGGTGCAGTAGGTAAAGAACTGGATATTCGTCCTCCGGCTCAACCTCTGGCGCTGCTGAACGGCACGCGTGCACAGTTCACTGGTAATACCGGTGTGCTGGCGGTTGAGAGCAGCCGTGGCTCGATCTGGTCACAGGTGGTGAATGTGATGCAGTCCTACAAGTTCCCGATTGCACAGCGTGATGATGCTGGGCAGCAGCTGACCACCGATTGGGTGCAGTGGAACCGTGCGGATGAAGATAACCAGTATCGTGGTCGTTATCAGATCAGCGTACAAAACCAGAGCTATCAGCAGGTGCTGACAGTCCGTCTGCTGGAATTGCAGCAGAAAGGTGAGACGGTGACGGCTCCGGCACAGATCCAACGCTATACCGGCCAGATGTTGAACGACATCAGTACCGGTCTGGATAAGATCGACACCGCCAGTGCTGATGCCGCTGCGGGCCGCGCGACCGGGCAGATTGATGTCCAGAGCGGCGCAGATGATACCGGTCTGCCACTGCTGGTGCTGCGTTCACCGTTTAACGTCACCTGGCAGCGTCTGCCAGCGGCGCTGAAGCGTGTGGGCATGGAAGTCACCGATGACAACCGCTCGCAGGGTAGTCTGAAAGTGACCTACAAGCAGCCGGGCAGCAGCGCGTTTGACGCGATTGGTGCGAAAGATCCTGAGCTGCCAAACGGCGATTACAAATTGCAGGTTGGCGATCTGGATAACCGCAGCAGTCTGCAGTTCATTGATCCTAAGGGCCACGTGCTCACTCAGGCGCAGAACGATGCGCTGGTGGCGGTGTTCCAGGGTGCACTGAACAAATAAATTGCCAAAGGGCCGGAGATTCTCCGGCCTTTTTGTTTTGGATTTGGCATAATAGCGCCCGGCGAAGTAAACGATTGCGTCAGGCAGTCATCGCGCGGTGAAACACCGCTGAACACGGGTTCTTTCATGTTTGGAGTTAATGAGATGCAAAAGCGAGCTGAGTTGTATCGCGGTAAAGCGAAAACCGTATACAGCACCGATAATCCGGATCTGCTGGTACTTGAATTCCGCAACGATACGTCAGCAGGAGACGGTGCACGAATCGAGCAATTTGATCGCAAAGGAATGGTGAACAACAAGTTCAACCATTTCATTATGACCAAATTGCAGGAAGCGGGCATTCCGACCCAGATGGAAGCGCTGCTGTCGGATAACGAAGCGCTGGTCAAAAAGCTGGAGATGGTGCCGGTGGAGTGCGTAGTGCGCAACCGTGCGGCAGGATCGCTGGTAAAACGTCTGGGCGTGGAAGAGGGCATGTTGCTCAATCCACCGCTGTTTGATCTCTTCCTGAAAGATGACGCCAAACACGACCCGATGGTCAACGAATCCTACTGCGAGACCTTTGGCTGGGTCAGCAAAGCCAATCTGGCGCGCATGCAGGAACTGACTTTCAAAGCCAACGACGTACTGAGCAAACTGTTTGATGACGCCGGTCTGATCCTGGTCGATTTCAAACTGGAGTTCGGTTTGTTCAATGGTGAAGTGACGTTGGGCGATGAGTTCTCGCCAGACGGCGCGCGTCTGTGGGACAAAGAGACCATGGACAAAATGGACAAAGACCGTTTCCGTCAGAGCCTCGGTGGCCTGATTGAAGCGTATGAAGAAGTGGCGCATCGCCTGGGTGTGAAACTGGATTAAGTCTTCAGCGATGCCTTTTCGGTGCGCATTCCAGCGCACGGTAAACAGAGTATCGTCATAAATAAAAGGTCGTCATCGGTGACGGCCTTTTCTGTTTCTACCTTCCTGCACGTTATTTAATACGCCTCCTTTCTCTCAATCTCGCGACGCTAGCGCCGCAACGCTGGTGATTAGTGATGCCGCCAACTAAAATCATGCAAAACCTTTTAACAGGAGCGAGCCATGCGCTGGCAAGGTCGTCGTGAAAGCGACAATGTAGAAGATCGTCGCAATGATTCACCCGGATTGGGCGGCGGCGGTCGGCAAATCCGCATTCCACGCGGCAAGGGCGGCATCATTCTGCTGATTGTGGTGGCCGTGGCGGGTTATTACGGTTACGACCTCACCGCGCTGCTGGAAGGCGGCACGCCGGTGACACAACAGCAACAGCGCCCGGTGAACTCTGCGCAGGATAATGAGGATGCCAAATTCACTAAGGTGATTCTCGCCACCACCGAAGAGACCTGGGGCACGTTGTTCCAGAAAATGGGCAAACAGTATGTGCCACCTAAGCTGGTGATGTACCGCAATTACACCTCAACCAGCTGCGGCACTGGCCAGTCGGCGATGGGGCCGTTTTACTGTCCGGCGGATCAAACCGTCTATATCGATCTGTCGTTTTACGATGATATGAAAACCAAGCTGGGTGCAGGTGGTGACTTTGCGCAGGGCTATGTGATTGCCCATGAAGTCGGCCACCACATCCAGAAGCTGCTGGGCATCGAGCCTAAAGTGCGTCAGATGCAGCAGGGTGCCACTCAGACACAGGCCAATCAGTTGTCGGTGAAAATGGAGTTGCAGGCAGACTGCTTTGCCGGCGTGTGGGGCCATTATGTGCAGCAGCAAAATATGCTGGAAGTGGGCGACCTCAAGAAAGCGCTGGATACCGCAGAAGCGATTGGTGATGACCGATTGCAGCAGAAAAGCCAGGGCCGCGTGGTGCCGGATAGCTTCACACACGGCACTTCACAACAGCGCTATACCTGGTTCAAACGCGGTTTTGACAGCGGAAACCCGGGCGACTGCAACACCTTCGCCGCCAACTGATGTCGTTAGTTGATATCACCGCCGCGATGCAGCGAGCGGGTATTCGTCGCTTGTGTGTGATCGCCGGTGACGCTGACTGGGCGCCGCAGCAGGCAATGGAGTGGCGTGTAGCGCTGTCCGGCGACTGGCTGACGCTGAGCGACAGCGATGATTTCCCCCAGCGCGTGGCGCCTGCAGCCCTGCGTACGCTGCTGGGTCGTGAATTCCAGCACGCGATTTTCGATGCGCGCAGCGGTTTCCATGCGGAGGCCTTTGCGGCGTTGGCGGGCACGTTGCGTGCGGGAAGCTGGTTGTTGTTACTGACGCCGCCATGGCAAGACTGGGCCACGCAACCGGACTGCGACAGCCTGCGCTGGGCCGATGTCGCTGAACCTATCGCCACGCCTCATTTTATTCACCATCTGCAGCAGCTGATTGAACAGGATCCGCAGGTCATGTTGCAGCATCAGCATCAGCATCAGCATCAGCATCAGCATCAGCATCAGTACCAGCATGAGCATGAGCGCGCACCCGAATTGCTGCAGCAACATCAGCCTGCGCGCGCATCCGGATTACTGCATCAGCATCAACCTGAGCGCGCATCTGAATTACTGCATCAGCATCAACCTGAGCGCGCACCCGAATTACTGCACCCACACCAGCCTGCGCGTACACCTGCCTTACTGGACTTACCCGATTGGCACTGTCAGGCACCACAGCAGCAGGAGCAGATCCTGCAACAGCTGCTTAAGATGCCCTCCGGCGTGGCGGTGATTACGGCTGCACGTGGACGGGGCAAATCGGCGCTGGCGGGGATGCTGGCGAAGCATAATCAGCACTGCCTGGTGACGGCTCCGGCCAAGGTTTCCACTGAGGTGTTAGCAGCGTTTGCCGGTGAACATTTTCATTTTATGGCGCCAGATGCCATTCTCGCGATGGATGCTGAGCCGTCAGCACAGTGGCTGATTGTTGATGAAGCAGCCGCGATTCCAGCACCGTTGTTGCAGCAGCTAGTGCAGCGTTTCCCCCGTGTGCTGATGATCACCACCGTGCAGGGTTACGAAGGCACCGGGCGCGGCTTTATGCTGCGCTTCTGCGCCACCCTGCCACAGGTGCGTTATTTCCAGCTTGATGAACCACTGCGCTGGTCAGCGCACGATCCACTGGAGCAGTGGCTAAGCCAGGCGCTGTTGTTTGAGGATGCGATAGAAAGCGAAGATGGCGGCGAGATAACGATTTTCCCGGCCACGTCAGAGCAAGGCGCGCTGGAAGCGGGCTATCGTTTGCTGGCGAGCGCACACTACCGCACTTCTCCTCTGGATCTCCGCCGCATGCTGGATGCGCCGGGCATGCGTTTCTGGCTGGCAGGAGCACCGGAAAATATTGTCGGCGCTCTGTGGCTGGTGGAGGAGGGGGGGTTAGACAAATCACTGGCTGATGCCGTCTGGGCGGGGTTGCGCCGTCCACGCGGCAATCTGGTCGCACAGTCACTGGCAGCCCATGCGGGATTCGCCGAAGCCGCCACCTTGCGCTCGCAGCGTATCAGTCGCATTGCCGTGTTAGCCGCACAACGACAGCGCGGTATTGGCAGCGCGTTGGTGGCCATGGCACAGCAGCAGGCGGAAGGATGCGATTTCCTTTCGGTGAGTTTTGGCTATACCGAATCGCTCTGGCAGTTCTGGCAGCGCTGTGGCTTTACTCTGGTACGCATTGGCTCACAGCGTGAAGCCAGCAGTGGCTGCTATGCGGCGATGGCGATACGTGCCTTAACGCCCGCCGGAGAACAACTGCAGCAGCAGGCGGCACAGCGATTTGCGCGTGACGCGGTGTGGTTGCGTGACATTATTGATGTTCCCTTCAAGACGACCGATCACTCTCAGACACTGAGCGAGGATGACTGGCCGCTACTGGCAGGATTTGCCTGGGCGCAACGGCCTTATGAGGCGAGCTATGCCGCGTTGCAGCGCCTGGTGCGCGCATCACCACAACCGATACTCGAAGCCATCCTTGTGCAAAAACAACCTCTTAGCGCTGCAACACAGCAAGCAGGTCTCAGTGGTCGTAAAGCCCTGGTGCAACGCTTACGCCAGGAGACGGCTGAGGCGTTAATTCAGTGCAATACCAGCCGGGCGGAACAGTGGCAGCAGCAGTTGGCATCGTTGCAATAAATCCATTATCTCGTTCAAATTTTCCCAATATCACTCCCGCCTCAGCGGCGTATAGTGATTTGAGGAGGATCTTATGGCACTACGATATGTAATTGTTCAGCAACCGACACACGCTGCGCAGCTATTTTTGCTGTATCACGGCGTGAATGACAATCCTGATTCGATGGCGCAAGTCGGCAACTGGTTCGCCAAAGCGTTTCCGGAGGCGTTCGTTGTCTCAGTGGGTGCGCCCTATCCGGCTAGTGAGCCGCAGGGTCGCCAATGGTTTGCGGATATTCCCGCGCATGACCGCTCGGAACAGCAGGGCGTGAATGCCGTGATGCCGATGTTTGTGGAATCGGTGCGTCACTGGCAGCAGGCATCGGGTGTCCGGCCGGAAGCTACCGCGCTGGTCGGCTTTTCGCAGGGCGGCACCATGGTACTGGAAGGCGTCAAAGCCCAAGCCGATCTGGCAGGACGCGCGATTGTGTTTAGCGGTCGTTACAGCACGCTGCCGGAGCGCGTCAGCTCTCGTAATACCATTCATCTGATCCACGGTGATTATGATGATCAGATCCCGCTGGAGCATGCCGAAGCCGCAATGCAACGGTTAACCGCACTGGGTGGGGATGTGACGCTGGATGTGGTGGACGATTTGCCGCATGCCATTGATGATCGCAGCATGCAACTGGCGTTGAATCATCTGCGTTATACCATTCCGCGTCGCTACTTCGACGAGGCGCTCAGCGGGGCTAAACCGGGCGATGATGATGTCATCATGATGATGTGATGGTTGAACAGCGAGGGTTGCTCTTAACGTAACGGCGAGATAAATCGCGCAATTCTGTAGCGACTTCGCTATCAGGTGCGCGGCGCATCACGCCGCTACGTTTACAGGGAAGGTGTTAACCGCAGTTATTTTTTCTTCGGCCAGTCGTCGTCATCGTCCCATTTATCGTTAAAGTCGCGATGCGGTGGTAAATCCGGTTTATTATCCATAAACTTTTTGTGATCGATACGTTTTAAGTCTTTATAAACGTTCATTAAAATACCGACCATCAGCAGGATCACTAAGATCCACCAGTACTCTTTAAAGAATTCCATCCCATTGCTCCTTTAGCGTGCTTACTTAAGCGATCAGCTGTTCCATGATGCGCTGGTACATACGACTCAGCATCTGCAAATCTGACGCTTTCACGCACTCATTGATTTTATGAATGGTGGCATTCACCGGGCCCAGTTCCACGACCTGCGCACCCATCCGCGCGATAAAGCGTCCGTCTGAGGTGCCGCCTGTGGTCAGTAACTGTGGCTTAATTTCATTATAGTGCGCGACAGCATTTACCACGGCATCAACCAGTTTGCCGCGCGAGGTCAGGAACGGCTGACCGGAAACATTCCACTCCAGTGTGTAACGCAGCTGATGGCGATCCAGCAGGGCAGCAACACGCTCTTTGATCATCTGATCGGTGAGTTCGGTGCTGAAACGGAAGTTGAATTGTACGAAGAATTCACCGGGGATCACGTTATTGCTGCCGGTGCCGGCCTGCACGTTGGCAATCTGCATGCTGGTCGGTGGGAAGAATTCGTTGCCCTGATCCCATTCGGTGGCAACCAGCTCATTCAGTGCTGGCATCGCGCGATGCACCGGGTTATCGGCCAGATGCGGATAGGCGACATGGCCCTGCACACCGTGAATGGTGAGATTGGCGGTCATCGAACCGCGACGACCGTTTTTCACTACATCGCCAACGATTTCGGTACTGGAAGGCTCGCCCACCAGGCAGTAATCCATGCGCTCGTTGCGCGCCATCAAACGCTCAACCACTTTCACCGTGCCGTTAACCGCGCTGGCTTCTTCATCGGACGTGATCAGAAATGCCAGACGTCCTTTATGTTGCGGATTAGCCGCGACAAAACGTTCAGCAGCCACCACCATCGCCGCCAGCGATCCTTTCATGTCCGCGGCACCACGACCAAACAGCATGCCATCACGAATCGAAGGCTCAAACGGCGGGCTGATCCAGCGATTGGCATCACCCGGCGGCACCACATCGGTGTGACCGGCAAACGCCAGGGTTTCGCCCTGACCACGTGTGGCCCAGAAGTTCAGGGTATCGCCGATGTGCATCTGTTCGACCGTAAAGCCAATCGCTTCCAGACGTGCCACTAACAGCGCCTGACAACCGGCATCATCCGGACTCAGTGACGGACGACGAATTAGCTGCTGAGCCAGCTCAATGACCGGACAGAACATGTTATGACTTCTCCTGGATAAACGCGTGATAAAGGGAATCTTTGAAACCGACCAGCAAGTCACCGTTAGGGGCAGACAATACCGGACGTTTGATAATGGCAGGCTGGGCGAGCATCACGGCTTTCGCGCTGGCCGCATCGGTCACTGCTGCACGCTCCGCTTCTGGCAGATTACGCCAGGTGGTACCGCGCGTATTGAGCAGCACTTCATAGCCAAGCTGATCGATAAACGATTGCAGTAGCGCGTCATCGATGCCATCCACGCGATAATCGTGAAAACGATAGTCGGTGCCGGATTCTGCTAAATAGTTGCGTGCTTTTTTTATGGTGTCGCAATTTTTAATTCCGTACATCACCCACTGCGCTGTCATCGACTGTTCCCATCCTGTGAAAAATAAAGCGCGAGTTTACCATAGCGCTCTGCTGGCTGTGACCTCTGAGCCATCAGGCGCTGCGTTTTATTTGTTTTTTAATGATAATTTCTGCGTTATCAATTCTATTAATTAGGTCCAGTAAACGTTTTCATTAACGTCCTGAATAGTTCCTGGTGGCATCATCAGTCTCCTAAGAATTATCCTAATCGAAAAAATGTGCTACCCGAAAACGCAGGTGATTTTTCCCTGTGGTGTTAACGGCTTGCTGAAATGTGCGTCAGTACGCATTTTCGACAAATTGAAGGTTTTTTGCGCTTTTGCCGATAGTCTTGAGTGGTGGAAACGTATTCACCTGTAGAAAAAATCGGCGTAGAATCACCACTACAATAAGAGAGGGTATGATGGTCGACACCGAATTGGGGAACTGGAAAGAATTTATTGAAGCGATGTTACGTAGTAAGTAATCGCGAAGAGAAAAGCAGGGCACTCCCAACTTGCTGTAATTCAATCCAAATAACAACGGGGCTGCGAATATCGCGGCCCCGTTTTATTTTAGGCTTTAATCGTGTGACTTCTCTTTTAACGGGAAGCGACGACGCACCAGCACAAAGAACAGCGGCACGAAGAAAATCGCTAATATCGTCGCGGAGATCATGCCGCCCATGACGCCCGTTCCGACCGCATGCTGGCTGCCGGAACCCGCCCCGCTGCTGATCGCCATCGGCAGCACGCCGAAGATAAAGGCCAGCGACGTCATCAGAATCGGGCGCAGACGCTGACGTGAAGCCTCCAGCGTCGCCTCCATCAGCTCACGTCCTTTGCTGTTGATCTCATTGGCGAATTCCACGATCAGTATGGCGTTCTTCGCCGACAAGCCAATCACGGTGAGCAAGCCAACCTGGAAGTACACGTCGTTCTCGAGTCCGCGCATCCAGGTTGCCACCAGCGCACCCACCACGCCAAGTGGCACCACCAGCATCACGGAGAACGGAATCGACCAACTCTCATACAGCGCGGCCAGACACAGGAACACCACCAGCAGCGAAATCGCATACAGCGCAGGTGCCTGTGAACCGGAGAGACGTTCCTGATAAGAGGCTCCGGTCCACTGGAAGCCAACGCCTAACGGCAGTTGCCCCACCAGTTTCTCCATCACATCCATCGCGGTGCCGCTACTGACGCCATTGGCGGCCTCGCCGACGATCTCAAGTGAAGAGTAGCCGTTGTAACGTTCCAGACGCGGCGAACCGGTTTCCCAACGGCTGGTGGCGAAGGCGGAGAAGGGCACCATAGTGCCGCTACTGTTGCGAACGTACCATTTGTTGATATCGCCTGGCAGCATGCGGAATTCCGCTGCGGCCTGCACATACACTTTCTTCACGCGGCCGCGATCGAGGAAGTCATTCACATAGGTTGAGCCCCATGCGGTGGTCAGCGTGTCATTGATGGTGTCGAGCGAAACGCCCAGCGCCTGCGCTTTGCGCTGATCGACATCAATTTGCAGCTGCGGGCTGTCATCCAGACCGTTGTGACGCACGCGAGAGAGGGCCGGATTGCTGTCGGCCAACTCCAGCAGCTTGTCACGCATTGCCATCAACTGGGTATGACCAATGCCGCCGTGATCCTGCAATTCCATATCAAAACCGGAGGAGCTGCCCATGCCGGTAATCGCCGGTGGGCTGCTGGCGATCACGCGGCCCTCTTTGATTTTATGGAAGGCTTTGGTGGCGCGATCGATGATGGCGAATGAGGTACGATCGCTGCCTGGACGCTCTTCCCAGTTTTTCAGGCGTACAAACAGGCGCGCCACGTTTTGGCCGTTACCACCCGGACCGGCGCCGATGGTTGAGAACACCGACAGCACGTTGTCTTTCTCGGCGGTCATGTAATAGTTTTCAACTTTCGCCACCACGTTGGAGGTCTGCTGCAAGGTCGCGCCCGGCGGCAGCTGCACCTGCGTCAGGAATACGCCCCGGTCTTCCAGCGGCAGGAACGAGGTCGGCAGCTTGATAAACAGAAACGCCATTACGCCGATGATGCCGAGATAGAGCACCAGCCAGCGCCCGCCCTTCATCAAGATACGCGCGACTCCGCGTTCGTAGCGTTCCGCGCTGGCATTAAAGTTGCGGTTAAACCAGCCAAAGAAGCCGCGACGTCCATGATGATGGCCTTGTTCAAGGGGTTTGAGCAGCGTCGAGCACAGGGCTGGCGTTAGAATCATCGCCACCAACACCGACAACACCATCGCCGACACGATGGTGATCGAGAACTGGCGATAGATAGCGCCCACGGTGCCGCCGAAGAAGGCCATCGGTACGAATACCGCCGACAGCACCAGCGCAATGCCCACCAGCGCCCCCTGGATCTGTCCCATCGATTTTCGCGTGGCGGCGCGCGGTGAAAGTCCTTCCTCACTCATGATGCGTTCAACGTTCTCCACCACCACGATGGCGTCATCCACCAGCAGGCCGATGGCGAGCACCATGGCGAACATGGTGAGCGTGTTGATACTGAATCCGCAGGCATACAGCACCGCGAAGGTGCCGAGCAGCACCACCGGTACGGCAATGGTCGGAATCAGCGTGGCGCGGAAGTTCTGCAGGAACAGATACATCACCAGGAACACCAGCAGAATCGCTTCCAGCAGCGTTTTCACCACGTCGGTGATCGAGGCTTTCACAAACGGCGTAGTTTCGTAGGCGATTTTGGCTTCCAGCCCGTGCGGGAAGTAGTGCGACAACTCTTCCACACGTGCACGCACCAGCTTATCGGTGTTCATTTCGTTGGCGCCGGACGCCAGCTTAATACCGAGACCGGACGCCGCCTGACCGTTGTAGCGGCTGAGGAAGTCGTATTTTTCCGCCCCCATCGCCACGTCAGCCACATCGCCCAGCGTCACCACCGAGCCGTCACTGTTGGTTTTCAGCGTGATGGCTTTGAACTGCTCTGGGGTTTGCAGCATCGACTGCGCATTGACGGTGGCATTGAGCGCTTGTTTATCCACCGATGGCAAGCCGCCAACCTGGCCGACCGCCACCTGGGTGTTCTGCGATTCAATCGCCGTCACCACGTCATCGGTGGTCAGCGCATAGGCAATCAGCTTGTTAGGATCGAGCCAGATACGCATCGCGTATTGCGAACCATAGGCGTCAACCTGACCCACACCATCGATGCGGCTCAGCGGATCCTGAATGTTACTGGCGACATAATCTGAAATATCCTGTTTGTCCATACTTCCGTCGGTAGAGACAAACGCAATCATCAGGATATTGCTGTCACCGGTTTTATTCACCGTGACGCCCTGAGATTGAACGGCGGCGGGTAATTTACGCAGTGCGGATTGTAGCTGGTTTTGTACCTGCTGGCGGGCTTCATCAGGATTGGTGCCAGCGGTAAAGGTGAGGGTGATTTGCGCCTGCCCCGTGTTACTGCTGTTTGAGGACATATACATCAGGTTATCGATACCGGTCATGTTCTGTTCGATAACCTGGGTAACGGTGTTCTCCAGCGTTTCCGCAGAGGCACCGGGATAATTGGCAGTAATACGCACGTTAGGCGGTGCGAGATCGGGATACTGCTCAATGGGCAGGGAGATGATCGCTAGTGTGCCGCAAAGACAAAGCAAAATAGCCAAAACCCAGGCAAAAATGGGGCGGTCGATAAAAAAATTCGACATGGAACCGACACTCCTCAGCTGCGTATTTTTTACTTTTATTATGTAAAACGTGAAGCGCAGTCGGCTTCACGTCGGCGGAGTGCAAGGTGCTATCCCGAAAACTCCTGCTGCTGCCTACTGTACGCGGCGCAAATTAGAGAATCGTGGATAAATTATGGAGAAAGTGTAAATGTCGTGCTGGTTTTCTGTGCGCTGCTACACATTGCGGCTCTCGAGCCAGAGCACTGTGGCGGCGACGCGTGAACGAACGTCCAGTTTACGCAGCAGATTGCGGATGTGCACTTTTACCGTTTCTTCGGAAATATGCAAGGTGGCGGCAATCTCTTTATTGGATAACCCGCGCGCCACTTCCTGCAACACATCCAGTTCACGCTCGGTGAGTTGTTTGAAAGGATTGGCGCTCGGTTGGCGCGTTGCCAGATATTCTGCCACCACTTCACTAAACACATTCTCACCCATTGCACCGCGCATGACCTGCGCCAGCAATAATTCCGGCTCACTGTCTTTCAGCAAATAACCATCGGCTCCCGCATCGACCATGGCGTAAATATCATTGCGTGCGTCGGAAACGGTCAGCACCAATATGCGC
The DNA here is from genome assembly GCF_903970985.1 of Pantoea sp. ME81. Taxonomy (NCBI): domain Bacteria; kingdom Pseudomonadati; phylum Pseudomonadota; class Gammaproteobacteria; order Enterobacterales; family Erwiniaceae; genus Pantoea; species Pantoea sp. ME81. The sequence goes on from NZ_CAJCKS010000023.1 coordinate 19,313, forward strand.
GAAGCGATCCCTTCATGGCGCAGGGCTTTAAGGGTATCTAAACCCGACATGCCTTTCATGTTCAGATCGAGCAATATCACATCGGGCGAGAGGCGACGTGCTTCAGCCAGCGCTTCTGTACCGTTGTTGGCTTCGGCCACCACTTCCAAACGTGGTTCCAGTGCCAGCAGTTGGCGGATGCCACGACGCATCAGCGGATGATCGTCAACGATCATAATAGTCAGGGAAGAGGGGGCCATAAATTCTCCAGTCAAAGTCCATTCAACATAAGTGTATCGCGTTAAGCCAGCCGGTGTGCCGGTCGCGGTGGGAAACGCAGCGTAACGCGCGTGCCACGCGTCTGCGGAGTAATCAGTAAGCTGCCAGAAAGCCGGGCAGCGCGCTCCGCCATTATCGTCAGACCGTAATGGCCTGGAGGTTCTTCCAGGCTACGGATGCCGCAACCGTCATCTTCAATCGTCAGCAAATGGAATGCGTCTTCATCGCGCTGATAAAAAATATGGATTTGCTGCGCCTGTGCGTGACGAATGGCGTTCAGCAGGGCTTCACGTGCGATCTGCAGCACATGTACCTGCTGTTGCGCATCCAGCGTTTGCAGGCCCGATTGGTAATCGAAGGCGATCGCGGCGTGAGACTGTTCCTGCAATGGGGCGATCATTGCCTGCATCGCCTGCACTAAATCTGCCTGTTCGATAGTCAGACGAAAGGTCGTCAGTAACTCGCGCAGTTGCTGATAGGCCTCGGCCAGGGCGCGATCAAACTCGGCAATAATCGATTGTGCCTGGGGCTGGGTGTGATCGACATTGCGGCGCAACAACGTGAGCTGGATGCGCAGGAAGGAGAGCGACTGCGCCAGCGAATCATGCAGTTCACGCGCGATGGTGGATCGCTCTTCTATTAATAGCATCTGCTGGTACTGTTTTTGCGTCTGCCAAATCCATAACGAACGCGCCAGCATGTTGGCCAGGCTTTGCATCAGTTCATCGGCAGGAGGCGCTCGCCGTGTTTGCCAGCACAGTTCGCCGAGTGACTGATCTTCTTGTTGCAGCGGCAAACGATGCCATTCGAGACCTTCCTCTGCCACGCCGGCCTGAAAATCAATACCGTCGCTGGTGATGCTCAATAGGGTTAACGCCTCACGACGTTGAACCAGCCGCAGCAATCCCTGGAACAATTCCGGATTAAGTGGGCTACTGGTGAGGACCTGCGAGCATTCATAGAGTAATTTCAGTGTGCGGTTGGCTTGCGTCAGATCTTCCGTTTTATTGCGCACCGCCAGCTCAAGCAGGCGATAGTGCGAGTGCAGACGTTCAGCCATGTGAGTAAAAGCTTGTGCCAGTACACCCAATTCGGTGGGCTGAGAGACGGACAACGGTGGAAAGCTGAAATTCGCCTGCTCAACGTATTGGCTGGCAGTAACCAGGGAATCCAGCGGGCGTACCACATTGCGACGGATAAAGCGGATGGTCCACAGCGCCAGTGCCACAATCGCCAGGAAACCAAACAGGCTACTGGCCGCCACCAGATGCATTTTCAGTTCGGCGTAATGTTGCAGTGCCAGCACAAAGCGATCAATCTCACTCACGTAACTGGCAACGCGTTGCTGATAGATCTGCGCGCGCTCGGGCTGCAGCGTCAGCTGTAACTGCGGCCAGCTGTCGCGCAGATAGCGATAGCGACTGGCCACTTCCTTCGGCACCCATGGGCGTTCCAGATGCTGCAGAGCCGGTGAGCTGAGGGTTTGCTGATAGATTTGGATGTGCTGCGTCAACTGCTGCGGATCGCGCGTGGTATCCCAGGCAAGGCGGTAAATTTGCATGCGCAGTGAGCCGGCGACATTCACCGCTTCGGCATCACGCAAACTGCTGGAGAGCGTTAACAGCGCCAGGCCGGTGGTGAGCAGCGACAACAACACAATCGCGCTCAGGGCACGGGCCATGGTGCGGGTAACAGGACGTTTCACTATCACAATAAAACCCTTATAAGAGCGTGGGATTATAAGGCAGCGTCAGGCAGACAGCGAGCCGGAATCGTCACATCAGGTTACTTTTAGCAGAGAAATCCACTTCTCTTTACCTTTCCCTGGATTGCATGTCGTTAGCTGGCGAATTATTGAACGGCTTTACGGCCTGCTGTGCCTGCTTTTCATTACTTCGCTGATAATTTGCAGCGTAATCACTTTTATGAACGGACGACAACAGGAGCAAATGATGAAGACACCGATTGCCATTCTGACTGCTGCACTGCTTGCCACCGCAAGTTTCACGGCCTTCGCCGCGCAACCCTTAAGTGCTGAGCAGGCGGAAAACCTGCAAAGCAGCGGTACCGTTTCCATCAGCGGCGTTCGCGGTTCCATCGATGATGCAACCCGCCAGCTGTCGCAGAAAGCGGAAGATATGGGCGCCAGCCATTACCGCGTCATAGGCGTGCAAAACCCAGGCGATTCCAGCCTGTGGAGCGGCACCGCAGAGATTTACCGTTAATCCCCTCCCGTAGTATTTCCCTGTAGCCACCCCTTTACCGGCCATTCACTGGCCGGTATTTTTTGTGCACCGCGACCGATTCTTACAAATCAACTCGTGCAACCAAACGGTATTTTTTGCTTCGTTCATGCAGAACGGGTAGGATTCATCGCCGTAAATTCCCGGCTCACCGCGCGACATCGTTCCGCCGTATCGGTAGCGGGTTTTACCCCATTTCGCACCGCCGCACGCAAACGATTGGTCAGGCGATGATTGATGGTCAGGACAAACAGGAAAGCTATGAATTCAACTAAAAAAACCGCAGCCGAACAACGCGCTGCGAAAAGACGCTGGCTCAATTCCCACGACAGCGGTTACCACAAAGCAATGGGTAACCGTCAGGTACAAATGATCGCCATTGGCGGTGCCATCGGTACCGGCCTGTTCCTTGGTGCAGGCGCGCGCTTGCAGATGGCTGGTCCTGCTCTGGCACTGGTCTATCTGGTGTGCGGTATCTTCTCCTTCTTTATCCTTCGTGCGTTGGGCGAACTGGTATTACACCGCCCATCAAGCGGCAGCTTTGTTTCTTATGCACGTGAATTCCTCGGGGAAAAAGCGTCATACGTGGCAGGCTGGATGTACTTCGTTAACTGGGCGATGACCGGTATCGTGGATATCACCGCAGTTGCGTTGTATATGCACTACTGGGGCGCGTTTGGTGATGTGCCGCAGTGGGTATTTGCCCTTGGCGCACTGGCGATTGTCGGTACCATGAACATGATCGGCGTGAAGTGGTTCGCCGAAATGGAATTCTGGTTCGCATTGGTGAAAGTGCTGGCGATCGTGGTGTTCCTGATCGTCGGTGTGGTGTTCCTGGGCAGCGGTAAACCGCTGGACGGCAACACCACTGGCTTCCACCTGATCACTGACAACGGCGGTTTCTTCCCGCACGGCTTGCTGCCGGCGCTGGTGTTAGTGCAAGGCGTGGTGTTTGCCTTCGCCTCGATTGAGTTGGTGGGCACGGCGGCCGGGGAGTGTAAAGACCCGAAAACCATGCTGCCTAAAGCCATCAACAGCGTGATCTGGCGTATTGGTCTCTTCTACGTCGGTTCGGTGGTGCTGCTGGTACTGCTGCTGCCGTGGAACGCCTATCAGGCAGGGCAGAGTCCGTTTGTGACCTTCTTCTCCAAACTGGGCGTGCCTTACATTGGTAGCGTGATGAACATCGTGGTGCTGAGCGCAGCGTTGTCGAGCCTCAACTCGGGCTTGTACTCCACCGGTCGTATTCTGCGCTCCATGTCGATGGGCGGTTCTGCGCCTCAGTTCATGTCGAAGATGAGCAAACAGCAGGTGCCGTTCGCCGGTATCCTCGTTACCATCGCGGTGTACGTGGTTGGTGTGGTGCTCAACTACTATGTGCCATCGCAGGTGTTTGAGATCGTACTGAACGTGGCTTCATTGGGCATCATCTCTTCCTGGGGCTTTATCGTGGTGTGCCAGATGCGTCTGCGCAAAGCGATTAAAGAAGGTAAAGCGGAAGACGTCAGTTTCAAGCTGCCGTGGGCACCGTTCACCTCATGGTTGACGCTGCTGTTCCTGGTGAGCGTGCTGGTGTTGATGGCGTTTGATTATCCAAACGGTACCTACACTATTGCGTCCATCCCGCTGATTGCCGTGGTACTGGTGCTGGGCTGGTTCGGTGTGCGCAAACGCGTGCATGCGGAAGCCATGAAAGAGCACGACCATCATCATGACGAACAGGATGATGGGGCAGCTAAGCTGGCGGAAGATAGCTCGCGTTAATCGCAGCCATTCTCATCAACGGGGGCCTTTTGGCCCCCGTTTTCATTTCAATTGTCCTTCCCTTGATCCCACATCGGGATATACACCTTTCGGGTGATATAGCCCTGTAAAAGCTCAGGGTATTTTACGCCTCATCTCAAGCTGGCTAAACGAGGTGAGCGCATGACGCACTCCATTCTCCCTGAAAGCAGTTGGCACGTATGCGGTCTGGTCATCCAGGCGCGATCTCACGCCATCCCGGCGGTAAAGCAGGCATTGCTGTTGCTTTCTGATTGCGAAATCGCCGCTGAAGACAGCGCACGCGGCACGCTGGCCGTGACCCTGGGTGCTGCTGACAGTCGCACCTTGCTGAATAACATCGAAGCCACCCGCAATATCCCGCATGTATTGGCCGTTTCTCTGGTGTATCACCAGCAAGACGAAACGGAATATCGTCACAAGGAAGCATCATGAAAGTCAGTCGTCGAGAATTTATGAAGGCCAATGCGGCCGCAGCGGCGGCCGTGGCCGCAGGACTTACGATTCCCAGCGTCACCAAAGCCGTGACCGCACTGGGCGCCCCGATCCGCTGGGAAAAGGCGCCGTGTCGTTTTTGTGGCACCGGTTGTGGCGTGCTGGTGGGCACGCAAGAGGGACGCGTGGTGGCCTCACAGGGCGATCCGCAGGCGGAAGTGAACCGTGGGTTGAACTGCATCAAAGGTTATTTCTTGCCGAAGATCATGTACGGAAAAGACCGCCTGACGCAGCCGTTGTTGCGCATGACCGATGGCCACTACGACAAAGAAGGCGAGTTTACCCCGGTGAGTTGGGATCAGGCCTTCGACATCATGGAACAGAAGTTCAAAGCGGCGCTAAAAGCCAACGGGCCTGAATCCATCGGCATGTTCGGTTCCGGTCAATGGACGGTATGGGAAGGGTATGCCGCCTCTAAATTGATGAAAGCCGGTTTCCGCACCAACAATCTCGATCCTAACGCGCGCCACTGCATGGCCTCGGCGGTGGTGGGCTTTATGCGTACCTTCGGCATGGATGAACCGATGGGCTGCTACGATGACATCGAAGTGGCCGATGCCTTTGTGCTGTGGGGTTCGAACATGGCCGAGATGCATCCGATTCTCTGGTCACGCCTGACGGCCCGTCGCCTGAGCGATGACAATGTTAAAGTCGCCGTGCTCTCTACCTACCGTCATCGCAGTTTTGAACTGGCTGATAACGGCATGGTGTTTACGCCGCAAAGCGATTTGGCGATTCTTAACTTCATCGCCAACTACATCATTCAGAACAACAAAGTCGATAAAGCCTTCCTGCAGAATCACGTCACGCTGCGTAAAGGCGTCACGGATATTGGTTATGGATTACGCCCGAGCGATCCGCGTCAGGCCTCAGCGAAAAACCCGGATAGCGGCGAATCCACGCCGATCAGCTTCGACGAGTACGCCAAATTCGTTGCCGAATACACGGTAGAGAAAGCCAGTGAGATGAGCGGTGTAGAGCAGGATCAGCTGATTGCGCTGGCCGAACTCTATGCCGACCCAAACATCAACGTGGTCTCCTACTGGACCATGGGCTTTAATCAGCATACGCGCGGCGTGTGGGCCAATAACCTGTGCTACAACATCCATCTGCTGACCGGAAAAATCTCGCGCCCCGGCACCGGTCCCTTCTCGCTCACCGGGCAACCCTCCGCGTGCGGAACCGCACGTGAAGTCGGCACCTTCTCGCATCGTCTGCCCGCAGACATGGTGGTGAATAACGATAAGCACCGTGCGACGGCCGAAAAACTGTGGAAGCTGCCGCAAGGCACCATTCCCGCCAAAATCGGCCTGCATGCGGTCGCTCAGGATCGCGCGCTGAAAGACGGCAAACTGAATGCGTACTGGGTGATGTGTAACAACAACATGCAGGCGGGCCCGAACCTGACGCAGGAGCGCATGCCAGGCTGGCGTGATGCACGCAACTTTATCGTGGTGTCCGATCCTTATCCCACCGTCAGTGCTTTGTGTGCGGACTTGATCCTGCCGACGGCGATGTGGGTGGAGAAAGAGGGCGCTTACGGCAACGCCGAGCGTCGTACCCAGTTCTGGCATCAACAGGTGAAAGCACCGGGTGAGGCCAAATCGGATCTGTGGCAGATGGTGAATTTCGCTAAGCGTTTCCGCGTGGCGGAAGTCTGGCCGGAAGCATTGATTGCCCAACAGCCAGAGCTGCGGGATAAAACCTTGTATGACGTGCTGTACGCCAACGGCCAGGTTAATCAATTCCCGTTGAGCGAAGTGGCCGACGATCGACTGAACGACGAGGCGCGCGATTTTGGCTTCTACATCCAAAAAGGCCTGTTTGAAGAGTATGCCAGCTTTGGTCGCGGACACGGTCACGATCTGGCGCCATTCGATGCCTATCATGAAGCGCGCGGATTGCGCTGGCCGGTGGTGAATGGCAAAGAGACGCGCTGGCGCTACCGCGAAGGCTTTGACAGCTACGTCAAAGCGGGCGAGGGCGTGCGTTTCTATGGCAAGCCAGATGGCAAAGCCACCATTTTTGCCCTGCCGTATGAGCCACCCGCTGAAGCACCGGACGCCGAGTACGATATGTGGTTCTGTACCGGCCGCGTGCTGGAACACTGGCACACCGGCACCATGACGCGTCGCGTGCCGGAGTTGCATCGTGCCGTGCCGCAGGCGCTGCTGTATATCCATCCGCTTGACGCCAAAGATCGCGGTTTCCGCCGTGGCGAGAAGGTCCGCGTGGTGTCACGCCGTGGCGAAACCGTCGCCACGGTCGAAACGCGCGGACGTAATCAACCGCCAAAAGGGCTGGTGTTTATGCCGTTCTTCGATGCCGGCGTGCTGGCCAATAACGTCACGCTGGATGCCACCGATCCGCTATCGAAGCAGACCGATTACAAAAAATGCGCCGTTAAGCTGGTCAAAATTTAAGGCAGGATGCAATGAAACCCTTATTTACTCTTATCACCGTTGCCGCCCTGACGCTGGGCGGCGTGGTTTACGCGGGTCATGGCGTGGATCTCACACAATCTCCGGAAGTCACGGCCACGCAGCAGGGCACGATCCATCAGCCGAAAGAGCAGAGCCGCAAACCGCTGAACTACGTGAATCAGCCGCCGGTGATCCCGCACAGCGTCGATGGCTACCAGGTGACGAAAAACGTCAACCGCTGCCTGCAGTGCCACGGCACGCAAAGTTACCTGACCACCGGCGCACCGCGCGTGAGCCCAACACACTTTACCGATCGTGATGGCCTGGTGAGCAGCACGGTATCGCCGCGCCGCTACTTCTGTTTGCAGTGCCACGTCCCGCAAACCGATGCTAAACCGGTGGTGGAGAACACCTTTAAACCGGCTAACGGCTTTGGGCAGTGAGGTTATCAATGAAACAGAGATTATTACGCATCTGGCGCTGGTGGCGACGCCCCAGCCGCTTAGCACTCGGCACGCTGCTGATTTTGGGTTTTGCCGGTGGGATTATTTTCTGGGGCGGTTTTAATACCGCAATGGAGATGACCAACCGCGAGCAGTTCTGCATTGGCTGCCATGAGATGCGCAACAACGTGTATCAGGAGTATATGCAGACGGTGCACTACAACAACCGCAGCGGTGTGCGTGCAACCTGCCCGGATTGCCATGTGCCGCACGAATGGGGTCCGAAAATGCTGCGCAAATTGCAAGCCAGCAAAGAGGTGTACGCCAAGATCTTCGGCCTGATCGACACACCGCAGAAGTTTGAAGAGACGCGTATCGAGCTGGCACAGAATGAGTGGCGCAGGATGAAGAACAATAATTCGCAGGAGTGCCGAAACTGCCACAACTTCGAGTATATGGATTTCACCGCGCAGAAGACGGTGGCAGCAAAAATGCACAGCAAAGCGGTGGAGGATGGGCAAACCTGTATTGATTGCCACAAAGGAATTGCGCATCACCTGCCGGATATGAGCGAGCAGAAGAACGGTTTTTGATTTTCGCATTGTCATCCATTCGCGCGATAAATCGCGCCGCTACCACTCACTGCACCTTGCCGTAGCGGCGCAATTTATTGCGCGACCGTTTTCGCCCTTCAATGCGCACTGACCGCACGAATTCAGATAGTTTTCCCCGCCGCTAACGCCTATTATCTCAGGCTCCCTCATTAAGCGGTGGAGCGGCCATGTCGTTAAAGATCAACATCATTAAAGATAAGTTACTGTCAGATAATTACTTTATCCTGCGTAACTTCACCTACGAACTGACCCGTAGCAACGGCGAAGTCATCCGCCACAAACGCGAAGTCTATGATCGCGGCAACGGCGCCACCATCCTGCTTTATAACCGCGATAAAAATACCGTGCTGCTGATTCGTCAGTTCCGCATTGCGACTTACGTTAACGGTAATGCCAGCGGTGAATTGATTGAGACCTGCGCGGGACTGCTGGATAACGACACGCCGGAAGATTGCATCCGCAAAGAAGCCATCGAAGAGACCGGTTATGAGGTCGGCAAGGTCGAGAAGCTCTTTGAAGCCTATATGTCACCGGGTGGCGTAACAGAAATCGTCCATTTTTTCGCGGCAGAGTATAGCGATGCAATGCGCGCTAATGCCGGTGGTGGCGTAGAAGATGAAGAGATTACCGTGCTGGAGTTGCCTTTTCCGCAAGCGCTGGCGATGGTGAAAGATGGCCGCATCCTCGACGGTAAAGCGATCATGTTGCTGCAGTATGCGCAGATTGCAGGTTGGTTAAAAGCCTAACCGGTGCATCACTAAGGGCGACTTTCATGGCCGCCCACAGTCATTCAAGCCATCACTTCCAACGGCTCTGGTACGCACTCCGGATGTGCCTGCATACGCGCCAGCGCTTCGGCGTACGACGGCATTGAATTAGCCGCACCAGAACGCTCGACACACAACGAAGCAAACGCCGATGCGAACAGAGCCGCCTGTGGCAGTTCATCACCCGAAGCTAAACGCGCTGCCAGCGCGCCGTTAAACGCATCGCCCGCGCCGGTGGTATCCAGCGGTTGTGCCGGGAACAGCGGAATGCGCAGCGGCTGCTGTTCCGCATTGGACAACAGGGCGCCCGCCATCCCCAGGGTAATAATCACCTGACGCGCGCCTTTGCGGTGCATCACTTCTGCGGCTTTCTGCGCACTGGCAAAATCCGTCACCTTTACGCCGGTAATCTGCATCGCTTCGGTGCTATTGGGCGTCAGTAAATCCACCTTCGCCAGCAGTGCATCACTCACTTTTTGCCACGGCGCCGGATTTAAAATCACAAAGGTGCCACCCGCACGCGCATTATCAATCATGCGCTGAATGGCATTCAGGTTGTTCTCTAGCTGCACCAACAAGATATCCGCTGCGGCTACCGTAGGCTGACAGCGCGACACTTCCGCCGCCGTCACCGTGGTGTTCGCGCCTGGGAACACCGAAATCATGTTCTCAGCATCATCCCCGGCCACATAAATCAGTGCGTTGCCGGTAGGCTTCTCTTTACAGGTAAACAGCGTAATCGCATCAAAGCCGGTTTTTTCGAGGTGACGACGGGCGAAAGTGCCAAAATCATCATTACCGACCTTGCCGATATAGTGCACGCGCGCCCCGGCACGCAGCGCCGCCGTGGCCTGGTTTGCGCCTTTGCCGCCCGGTCCCATCATGCTGTTATGGGCAGTCAGTGATTCACCCGGCATCGGGAAGCGGTTCATCACCGCGACGACGTCGAGGTTGAACGAGCCAAACACACACACTTTTCCTTTCATCATGCACTCCTGAACAGGCGTTCGGCGGCTAAACAGGCACCGCGACAGCCGGTGTGATCGGTGGATTGACTAAACACGATCTTCAAATTGTCACGCGTGGCCGGTGGACGCAGATGCTGCTGAATCTGACTGCGTAACTGCGCCAGCGGGAAGTCCGCCATCGCCAGCACTCCGCCACCCAGAATCAGGTATTCGGGATCGAGGATGTTCATTTCGGTGGCAATCAGCTGCGCCAAACGATAAACAAATGCCTGCAACTCCGGATGGTCGCCATGTTGCGTAAACAGCGCCGACATATCGGTATTCGGCACGTGAGCCTTAGCCCAGTGACTCAACCAATTGCCCGAAGTCACCGTCTCCGCACAACCCCGGTTGCCGCACGGGCAGGGTAGATCGTTACCGGCAATCGGCACATGGCCCAATTCACCCGCGCCGCCGTGCTGGCCGTGGTAAAAGCGACCATTGATCCACAAGCTGTTGCCCATACCGGTACCGGGATACAAACCTACCGCGATATCCGGCAACTGTTCCAGCTGCATTAAATCCCACATCATCAGATGGTTAACATCTTTATCCATCGCCACTGGCACGCCAAGACGCTCGGTGAGGATCGCCGCCACAGGCTGATGATCCAGCGCCTGAATAAACGGCAGCGAAATCACCTGCTGACGATCGCGGCTGAGAATGCCCGGCAATCCCAGCATCACGCCGCTCACCGGTTGCTGCTCCAGTGTTTCACTGATTAACTGCCCGAGTGCCGTCAATGCGTCGGGCTGCTGCGCCCAGCTGGCCGTCGGCACCTTGCGGAAGCTGGACCAGATGCGTCCCTCTTCCATCAGCTGCAGACGTGTGCCGGTGCCGCCAATGTCGATGCCCAGCCAGCGTGGAATCATGCGGATACCTTCGCCAGGCCCTGAGCTTCATCAATGCTGTCACGCATCATGTCCCAGGCCGTTGCCAGATCGTCATGGATGTTAAACAGGCCCGAGGTACCGACGATCAGTACTTCTGCACCTGCTCCAACCAGCGTGTTGTAAGTGCGCGTGTTGCAGGAACCATCGATCTCAATCAGATATTTGTGGCCATGCTGCTGCTTCAGGGCTTTCAGTTCTTGCACTTTGGCGACCATTTCCGGGATGAATGGCTGTCCGGCATAGCCAGGATCCACGGTCATCACGGTGATTTTGTCCAGCAGATGAATATAGTGATGGATAAACGACACTGGTGTGGCCGGGTTCAGCACCACGCCGACTTTCTTGCCAAAGCTGCGAATCAGGTTGATCACGCGGAACGCATCGCGGTTAATGGTTTCTGCATGTGGGCAGATGTAGTCGGCACCCGCTTTGGCAATCACTTCAATGAAGTCGGTCGGGTGTTCCACCATCAAATGCACATCCAGCGCCACTTTGGTGTGTGGACGAATCTGCTCAATAAAGAACGGCGACAGCGTGATGTTCTTAACGTAGTGACCGTCCATGATATCGATATGGAGGAAGTCTGCGCGGGAGTCCAGCACTTCCAGCTGGTGCTTGATCTCCATCAGATTCATACACATCAACGACGGGGAGACTTGAATACGCATTAGACTTCCTTTTTTTCGGTCAGAGGATTAAGGGCCGCAGCGAGCTTGCTCAGCTTGACGGCACGATGTTCATTAAAACGGGCTTTGAATTGTTTGAAGGCCAACACCACAATCAGCACTGCGCCCCACATCGCCAGGCTTACGTGCTGGCTGATGTTCATCAGATTGAAACCGGTAGAGAGCACTTGCAGGGCAATCAGCGCCAGTACCACACCCGTAACGCGGCCGAAGCCACCGTTCGGGTCGGTGCCGCCGAGAATAATCGCCAGCACGGTCAGCAGCAGATATGCATCGCCGTAGCCCATACGCGCTGAGTTAAAGCGCGCCATCATGATCAATCCGGCTAACACGCACAGCAGGCTGGAGATGACGTACACCAGTACCACCATGCGATGCGTGTTGATGCCGCTGAACCAGGTGGCGTTAATGTTGCTGCCGCCCATGTAGATGCATTTACCGGCGCGGGTTTTGCCCAGGAACAGCGCCAGCAGCGCAGCGGCAATCAGGAACACCCATAACGGCAATGGCATACCCAACAGCGTGTTGGAACCGAGTGCCTGCACCACCGATGGCATGCCGCTGACAGCGGCACCTTTGGTTAGCCAGATGCCGATGCCGTTCAGCGTCATCATGGTTGCCAGCGTCACCAGAATCGGGTGAGCACCAATTCGCGTCACCATCACACCAGTGATGACACCGATAAAGGCAGCAATCAGCATTGCGCCGACGATGGCGATAAACAGCCACAGCAGTTGCTGACCGGTGCCGGCATCGGCGGGCAGGGCGCTCATCAGCGTCCAGGCGATAAACAGTGCGGTCAGGTTAGCGGTAGCGATAATCGCCAGGTTCAGGCCGCCGCTGAGGATGGCGATAAACATTGCCAGCGTCAGCAAGCCCAGTTCCGGCAGCTGGAACGCCATACTCATAAAGGTCGAGTCGGTCATAAAGCGGCCCGGCAGCATGAAGGTGAAGATTGCCAGCGCCAGCGCAATCAGCAGCATCAGGCCAATATTGGTGCCGTCCGGACGCAGAGCAGAGAGTGATTTCATGTGAATGCTCCTGTCAGACGAAACTGACGTCAGTTTCTTTACGTTTTTTGTAGTGAGTGACGGTAATCGCCACCATGATCACGCCGCCTACCACGATGTTCATGAAGTAGTTGGAGACGCCAATCAGGTTGAGGCCGTTCTTCAGGATGGCGATCAGGAACACGCCCATCAGTGTGCCGCTCACCGTACCTTTACCGCCCATCAGGCTGGCACCGCCCAGTACCGTGGCCGCCAGCACATCCAGCTCGCCACCGACTAACGCATTCGGCACCACTTCACCCATGCGATACACCTGCACCAGCCCGCCAATCGCCGCCATCGCACCGAGCCAGCCGTAAGCGAAGACGTGAATCAGACCGACGCGAATCCCGATACGACGTGCGGATTCCGCATCGCCGCCCACCGCATACAGCTGGCGGCCGAGGTTGGTTTTGTTGAGCAGCAGCGCGGTCAGCCCGGCAATCACCAGCATGGTGATCAGCGGCAAACCAATCTGGAAACTGTTGCCTTGCCAGGTGAAGGGCAGCACGCTGCGCAGCGTGATCCACCAGTCCGGCAGGGAATAAAGGCTCTTACCGCCGGTCACCCACATCAGCAGACCAAACAGCAGCGACTGCATACTGATGGTGATGATGATCGACACCACGCGCAGCGAGGTAATCAGCAGGGCGTTAATCACGCCAAAGGTGGTGCCGCAGATAATCGCCAGCAGGATGCTCAGCGCCGCGTTATCAAACTGGAACTGCACAAACAGCGAAGCGATCAGGTATTGCACCACCGACGCCACGGCGGCGAAGGAGATATCGATGCCGCCGGTCACCAGCACCACAAACAGACCGAGAGCAAAGATGCCGGTCACCGCGTAGCTTTCTGCCAGGTCCAGCAGGTTCTGTACGGAGAGGAACTGGTCGCTGGCCACCGAGAAAAACAGGATGAAAGCCAGCAGCACCCACGCCAGCCAGCCTTGACTGGAGTGCGGGCGTAAACGAGAAAAATCAGGCATTGATCACCTCCGCCAGCTGTTCTTGCTCAACGGTATCGGGTTGGTATTCGGCATGAACGGTGCCATCACGGAAGTGCAGAATGCGGTCGCAGTTGTACCAAACCTCTGGCACTTCATCGGAAATCAGAATGATCGACAGACCCTCTTTCGCCAGCTCGTGGATCAACTGATAGATGCTGGCTTTAGCGCCGACATCCACGCCCACGGTCGGCGAGTCCAGAATCAAAATGCGCGGCTGGGTCAGCACCCATTTCGCGAGTACGATCTTTTGCTGGTTACCCCCGGACAGGGTAGAGATCGCCAGATTCGGATCGGCCACGCGCACACCGAGCTGTTGAATCCATTGCAGGATCAGCTTGTTCTTGCGGTATTCGTCGATGATGTGAAAACGGTTTTGCAGTTTGTCGAGGATCGGCAGCACCATGTTGTCGGCCACCGATTGCTGCTGCACCAGACCGAGGGTTAAGCGGTCTTCGGAGACATAACCGATACCGGCTTTGATGGCATCTTCATGGCCCCGGAAACGCACGGGCTTGCTGTCGAGCCAGATTTTGCCGCTATCGGGTTTGGTCATGCCAAACAGCGACAGTGCCAGTTCGGTACGACCGGAGCCGAGCAGGCCGCACAGGCCGAGTACTTCGCCCTGATACAGCTTGAAATTGACGTCATGGTATTGACCGGCGCGTGTCAGGTTCTCGACTTCGAGAATGGCGCGATCAGCATTACGCGTTGGGGCTTTCAGTTGATAATCGAGTTTCAGCCCGGTCATCAGTTCAGTCAGATGATGTGGCGTCATCTCTTTAGCGGGCCAGCAGCCCATCTTGCGTCCGTCACGGATCACGGTCACGCGATCCGAAATCTCTAATACTTCATCCAGACGGTGGCTGACGAACACCACGCAGATGTTTTTGTCTTTCAGGTAGCGCACAGTGCGCAGCAGTTGGTTTACTTCGGTGCGGGTCAGAGAAGCCGTCGGTTCGTCCATGATCACCAGGCGCGCATCGGCGACCAGTGCACGGCAAATCGCCACCTGCTGACGTGCAGCAATCGACAGCGCCGAGACTTTCTCATCCAAATCGAGATCGAATTTCAGTTCTTCAATAATACGGGTTGCCGTTTCACGCAGCTTCGCCTTGCGGTGCCAGCCGAGCAGGCCATTAAGATTGTGCTCAAAGGCGATGTTCTCGGCCACACTCAAATTCGGGAACAACGACAGATCCTGATAAATCACCTGGATACCGAAATCACGCGCCTGACGGGTGGTCAGACGCGGGAAGGTCGGGCCATCACCCAGGGTAATGCGGCTGCCACTGTCCGGAGCGTGTACCCCGGAAATGACTTTGATTAAGGTGCTCTTGCCACAGCCGTTGGTGCCAGCCAGGCAGTGCACTTCGCCCGCCAGTAAGCTCAGCGAGATATCGCTCAGTGCGCGGTTGCCACCAAATGTTTTCGACAGGTTGTCGAGCGCAATTAACGTCTGTGGGATCACCTCTTTCATCATTACAGCCCCATTTTCACCAGTTTTGGCAGGTTTTCTTTATCCAGGCTTTCGGTGTTGTTACCGAGGATGGTGTGGGTCGCCTCGTCAACTTTCACTTTGCCCAGACCGTCGATGGTCATCCCGTCGGTGATCGGCTCTTTCTTCTGCATCATGTCGGCGATACGTATGAACACTTCGCCAGCGGTTTGCGGGTTCCAGATGTAGCCGCCTTTGATCGCGCCACGCTGCACCAGTGAAGCACCCTGGCCTGGGCTGAAGGCGCCAATGACGCACACCTGATCAATCTTGTTGCGGTTCATCACTGCACGACCGGCACCGATTGGGCCCTGTGAGCCGAACGCCATAATGCCTTTCAGATCCGGGTATTTGGACATCAGTTCATTAGTGGTACGGATGGAGTCATCCAGCGATTCGCCGACGCCGAACTTGTCGGTCACCATCTGCATTTTCGGGTAGTGTTCTTTCTGGTAGTTCAGCGCGGCATCGGTCCACTGTTGATGCAGTGGCACAGTCAGGCTGCCGACGTACATGGCGTATTTGCCCTCTTCATGCATGCATTTCGCCAGCGCTTTCATGTGGTTGATGCCGTGTGTCGGGGCATCCACCAGTTCGAAGTCCCAGTTCGCGCCTTTCTGATCCGGTGATTCGTGGGTGATCACCTGAATGCCGGCTTCACGTGCACGTTTCAGTACCGGTTCCAGCACTTTCGGGTCATTCGGCACTACGCCGATAATGTCGACTTTCTGCGCAATCAAATCTTCAATCGCACGCACCTGCAGGGCAGGGTCGGCGGCGGTTGGGCCTACCATCCATGCATCAATGCCGCGTTTCGCCGCTTCACTCTTGATGCCCGCTTCCATGGCGTTGAACCATGGAATACCGCCAATTTTCACCACGATGCCCATGCGTAATTTGTCAGCAGCGTGCGCGCCGGTAGCGGCAAACAGAGCAAGCAGAGAACAGGCGATAAGATGTTTTTTCATAAAGACTCCGGATTAATTTTTTATAAGCTGCATTGAATTGTTGCGCTGTGAGCAATCAATAATATTGACGCCGTTCCAGGCTAATTCTTGTTCCAGCTCTTTGTCTTTTAATTGGTCAGTGATGAGAAAGTCCACATCGCGATAATGACAAATACGCGCGAATGAGGGCCGCAGGAATTTACTGGCATCCAGCAGAAGATGTTTTCTTTCTGCTGCCAGTAACATCTGTTGTTTTAAATGTGCGTTGTTTTCGTTACCTTCACGTAAATAACCGTCATTGCCTAAACTGCTACAGGAAAAAAAGATCTTATTGATCTGAAATTCCCGTAAAGGCTGTTCAGCGACAACACCGTGGAAATCTTCATAACGGTCAGAATATTCTCCCCCCAGACAGATGGTGCGGATACTGCCGCGCGCCGCAAGGGTTTGCACTATTCTGATAGAGTTGGTTAATACCGTTAATTCAATATCCGGTAGCTGTCGCGCCAAATACCAGCAAGTGGTGCTACTGTCGAGTAATATACAATCGCCGGGGCTGATGAAATCGAGTGCACGTTTGGCTATTGCCATCTTTGCATCTACATGTTCATTCATGCGCTGGCGGAAAGATAATTCATACTCGTTAACACCCCTCGTATTCCCCTGAATGTTAGCGGCTTGTCGTTTTGCTGGTACTGCACCGCCGTGGCTACGTTGCAACAGCCCACGTTTCTCCAGCTGAGTTAAATCACGACGAATCGTTTCTTGCGAAACCTGACACAACGTGACTAATTCAGCGACAATAACCCGACCATTTAAATTTAGTTCGTCAATAATTCGCTGCTGTCTTTCAATCGGCAACATGACTTCCCTCCGATGGCTATAAAGTACTGGATACCGCAGCGGGAAAATGTGGACTGCGCACGAGTCCGCAGTGGTCAAAATGCCCGGCGACGTTAGAGTGATATGGGTTAAATTTTTATGTAAATGAGATATCTATTTTTCATGTAATAGAGATCTGATTCACATAAACACGCGTGTTAGCGCTAAATCGGGGGATCGGTAGCAAACAATTATTACCGTATGAAAACACCTTATCATGACCGAGTATGACCGTTTGTGTGTATTTGACCGATTTGTGATGTGCGCTAAATTGTTTTTAGCCAAACCCGTCTTTGACGGCATGACGTCGAGCGGACGGAGGTATTACCCAGATACACGCTTTCAGACAAACATGACTCCATAGTCCGACGAATCCGATTGAGCGGAAATCAGTCGAAACGGATGATGGAATTCTTGCTTCTCCAGCCTCAGATCGCCCTCAGGCGACGGCTTTTTCAGCAGTTAGTACCACTTTTAGGGCCAGCTCACAGTTTCGGCCTGCTGACCACGTTGTCGTTACGCTATGATTTCTTTTCAGGGAATTTGGGGACCTTTTTTTTTGATGTCTTATTGGATGAAGTCGCTGCTTTTATTGCCCTTTGTGTTTGTCGCGTGCGTTCAGGCTGAGCCATTGCAAAAGTCATTTTCTGACTGGCAACTCACCTGTAACAACGCGGCTTTTTGCGTGGCACGCAGCTTTCCGGGGGACAACGGATTAGTGATGACCCTATCACGTGGCGCTGGCGTTAACGATCGCCCGCTGCTGCGTATTGATTACGGCAGCGCGTACAGCGGAGAGCTGCCCGGCGGACCGCTGAAGGAAAATTTGCTGCTGGATCAACGTCGCCTGACGCCAGACCTCAAACACTGGAGCGTGGAGCCACACCATCTCGCCACCAGTAATGCCATCGCCATCGACGAATTTCTGGCGCAAACGCTGGATGCCCATACTATGCAACTGACCTATCAGGCTAAAGCCACTATCCCACTCAGCGGTATGAAAGCCGCGCTATTGTTGATGGATGACGTTCAGGGGCGGGTAAATGGCGCCAGCGCCTGGGTGAAGCGGGGCGATCGCGCGCCATCGGACGTTCCCCCTGTGCCGCAGGTACCGCAACTGCCCGCTCGCTTACCGCAGCCAGCGCCGTTAACTCAGGAAGAAACCAGCGGGTTAATTGATTACGGTACCTGGCGGGTTAATACCGACAACTGTTCGCTCGATCCGCTGAGACGAGAAGTGAGTGTAGCGCCGCTCACCGACACCAAAGCGCTGCTTTTGATCAGTTGTGAAGCCGGTGCCTATAACGTGATTGATTTGGCCTTTGAGGTGACGCGTAGCCAGCCTTACGTTGCTCGCGGGCTGACGTTGACCTTGCCATTCACGCCACCCGGACGCAGTGACAATCAGATGGAGTTGGTGAACGCTGAATTCGATGCCAGCAGCGGTTTGCTTTACACCTTCAGTAAAGGCCGCGGTCTGGGAGATTGTGGTGTCGCCACGCGTTGGCAGTTCGACGGAAATGACTTTGTGCTGGCAGAGTATGCTGAAGAGAAAACCTGTGACGCATGGCATAGCAGTGATAAATGGCCCACGCTGTGGGTCAGCCAGCCCCCGTCATAATTCGCACTGCAGATGCGTTGGCTGTTTTCATTCACCCCAGTCACTTACTGATGTAAGCTCCTGGGGATTCATTCAATTGCCGCCTTTCTGCATCACGAACTATCTAGGGGGAAGGTATGGCATTGATCATCATCGGTGAGCCATTTTGATTGCCCACCAACTCCGCCAACAGATTATTCACGCCATCGCTCATCGGTGTGAAGCGTGACAGCGGTGAACGCGTCACCACCACAAATACTCCGACGTTATTCTGTGGCACCATCGCCATGTAAGTAATAAAGCCGCCGCCGCCGCCGGTTTTTTCGATAATCCCTGGACGTCCCTCTTTTGGCCCCATATACACCCAGCCCATGCCTAAGGCATCGGCACGGCCAGGCACATCCATACCTTCCACTTTGGTCAACTGGTCACGGCGATAGATCAGCGTTTGCAGACGATCAATCTGCGGCGTGCGGTGATTAACCGCCGAGTTGAGGAATTGCTGCATCCAGCGGCCCATATCATCCGGCGTTGAATACACGCCACCGCTGCCAATTGCCGCCAGGGTGTTATTGCACGGGCTGGCCCCTTTCTCAGGGATCATCAGGCGCTGGCACTGATCGGGGGATGGCGTAAAGGTGGTGTCTTTCATTCCCAGCGGACGCGTCACCAGCTGTTGCAGCAGGGCGGGATAAGGCGTGCCTGCCGCTTTCGACAGCGCATCACTCAGCAGGTCAAAGCCGAGGTTGGAATAGGAGGCTTGTGTTCCTGGCGTGGCTTTCAGTTGTGCACCCTGCAGCCACTGCCAGCGATCGGCTTTGGTTGGCCAGACAAACACGGGACGATGCGGTTTGCCGCCCGGCTGCTCACGCGGCAGGCTGCCGGTATGGGTGGCGAGGTTGATCAGGCGAATCGGCTGACCGTTGTAATTCGGGACGCGTGCGCCAGCCGGAGCATACTTGCTCAACGGGTCATCAAGGCGAATCTGTCCGCGTTCCGCCATTTTCACCATCACTTCGCTAGTCATCAACTTACTCAGCGAGGCGATGCGAATCACGGAGTCGAGCTGAGGGCGCACGTTATTGCCAGGGCTGGTATCGCCAAAGCTGGCAAATACGCGCTGATTACCATCAATCGCCACCAGCGCCATGCCGGTTGCGCCGCTGCCATAGAAGATATGCTCGGCATAACGATCAACGATCTGCGAGGCCAGCAGCGGATCGGCTACCGTCTGCGCCATGCTTTTTAATGGAAGCACTGAAACCATTAAGGCCAGTAAAAAAGGAGTACGTTTTTTCAACGGGAAAGCGTCCGCAACAGGATTCGGAGGAAAGCTTATAGTAATCAGTTTGTGCGAGGCGTGAAGAGGGAAGGGAGGATTTTTTTCTGTATCAGGCTGTGATCAAAAAACGGCCCTTACGTCAAAAGACGCAGGGCCGGATCGATTAGTGCGGCTTGAGTAATGCTTCGGTATGGCTCACGATATTTTCCACCGTAAAGCCAAATTCCGGGAACAGCTTGCCTGCCGGTGCAGACTCACCGAAGGTGGTCATGCCGACAATCGCGCCATCCAGGCCGACGTATTTGAACCAGTAATCGGCGATACCCGCTTCTACCGCCACGCGCGCTTTTACGCCGGAGGGCAGCACCGATTCGCGGTAGGCCGCATCCTGCTTGTCGAACACGTCGGTGCAGGGCAGGGACACCACGCGCACCTTGTGGCCGCTGGCACCGAGTTTATCCGCCGCGCCCAGCGCGATTTCAATCTCAGATCCGGTGGCGATGATGATCGCTTCTGGTGTGCCCGCGCAATCCTGCAACACATAGCCGCCTTTAGCGATATCGGCCACCTGTGCTTTGCTGCGCTCTGGCTGCAGCAGATTTTGACGTGACAGAATCAGCGCGGTCGGGCCATGATGGCGCTCAACAGCGGCTTTCCATGCCACGGCAGTTTCCACCTGATCGCACGGACGCCAGACGCTCATATTCGGTGTTACGCGCAGGCTGGCGAGCTGTTCCACCGGCTGGTGGGTTGGGCCATCTTCGCCCAGACCAATCGAGTCATGGGTATACACCAGCACCTGACGCGCTTTCATCAGCGCTGCCATGCGCACCGCGTTACGCGCGTACTCAACAAACATCAGGAAGGTGGCGGTATACGGAATGAAGCCGCCGTGTTGGGCAATACCGTTGCCAATCGCTGTCATACCAAATTCGCGCACGCCGTAGTGGATGTAGTTACCGGCGATGTCTTCTTTAATCGATTTCGAACCTGACCAGATAGTGAGGTTACTTGGCGCAAGGTCAGCAGAGCCACCCAACAACTCTGGTAGCAGCTTGCCGTACACTTCCAGTGTGTTTTGCGACGCTTTACGGCTGGCGATTTTATGCGGATTGGCCTGCAACTCATCAACAAATTCCTGAGTCGCCTCACTCCATTGCGCGGGCATCACCCCGTCCAGACGGCGGCTAAACTCAGCGGCGAGATCTGGATGTGCCGCTTTATAGGCAGCAAACTTCTCATCCCAGGCTTTCTCTCGCTGACTGCCGGCTTCTTTGGCATCCCACTGTTGATAAATCTCTTTCGGGATTTCAAACGGTGGATAGTGCCAGCCGAGTTTTTGACGGGTTAAGGCCACTTCCTGCTCGCCCAGTGCCGAGCCGTGTGACTCTTCTTTACCGGCTTTATTCGGCGACCCAAAACCAATGACCGTGCGGCAGATAATCAGCGAAGGCTTGTCGGTGACACTCTGCGCTTCTTTGATGGCGGCTGCGATAGCTTCCGGATCGTGCCCATCAATGCCTTCTGCACTGCCGACGACATGCCAGTTGTAGGCTTCGAAGCGTTTGTGCGTGTCATCGGTGAACCAGCCTTCGGTTTCACCATCAATCGAGATGCCGTTATGATCGTAGAAACCAATCAGTTTGCCGAGACCGAGGGTGCCGGCCAGCGAGCTGACTTCATGTGAAATACCTTCCATCAAACAGCCATCGCCCATAAACACATAGGTGTAGTGATCGACGATGTCGTGGCCGGGACGGTTAAACTGCGCCGCCAGGGTGCGCTCGGCAATGGCCATGCCCACCGCATTGGCCAAACCCTGTCCCAACGGACCTGTGGTAGTTTCCACGCCTGGCGTATAGCCAATTTCCGGATGGCCAGGGGTTTTGGAATGCAGCTGGCGGAAGTTTTTCAGCTCTTCCATCGGCAGATCGTAACCGGTGAGGTGCAGCAGGCTGTATTGCAGCATCGAACCGTGGCCGTTGGAGAGGATAAAGCGGTCGCGGTCAGCCCACGCCGGATTGTTGGGATTGTGTTTGAGAACGTCGCGCCATAGCACTTCGGCGATATCAGCCATTCCCATCGGCATACCGGGGTGACCGGAATTTGCTTTCTGTACCGCATCCATACTCAAAGCACGAATCGCGTTAGCCAACTCTCTGCGTGAAGACATAGGGTACTCCCTTGTGATTGGGCAATAGCGGACGGGCAGACGCCCGTCCGGCGTGAGAAGTGTGGTGATTTACAGGCGTGATGCCAGCACATCTTCCAGCTTCTGCTGGTCGATGGCGAATTGACGGATGCCGTCAGACAGTTTTTCCACTGCCATCGGATCCTGGTTATGTTCCCAGCGGAACTCGGCTTCAGAGAGCGGAGCAGGCTGGTGGAAGCCTTCGGTTGATGGCTCCAGCTTGCGTTCCAGCGGTGCATCGCTGTTCGCCAGCTCTTCCAGCAGGTTAGGGGAGATGGTCAGACGGTCACAGCCGGCCAGCGCCTGAATCTGTTCAACCTTACGGAAGCTGGCTCCCATGATCACGGTGCTGTAACGATGCTTTTTGTAGTAATCGTAGATACGACGCACAGATTTCACGCCAGGATCTTCATCCACCACATACGGGTCGAGCGGTTTGCGTGAGTTGTACCAGTCATAAATACGGCCGACAAACGGGGAGATCAGGAACACGCCCGCTTCAGCACAGGCACGCGCCTGCGCAAAGGAGAACAGCAGCGTCAGGTTACACTGGATACCGTTTTTCTCCAGTTCTTCAGCGGCTTTGATCCCTTCCCAGGTTGAGGCCAGTTTGATAAGGATGCGCGAACGATCAATACCGTTCTCTTCATACATCCGTACCAGTTTCTCCGCTTTGGTGACACACATGCCACGATCGAAGGAGAGGCGCGCATCTACTTCGGTCGAAACACGGCCCGGTACGCTTTTCAGAATTTCCATACCGAGGTTGATCGCCACTTTGTCACTGGCGTTGATAATTTGCGTCTCTTTGCTGCCGCCCTGTTTTTTCGCATAGTCGATAGCGTCATCAATCAGATGTTTATAAGCATCGAGACCGGCAGCTTTCAGGATCAACGAAGGGTTGGTGGTCGCGTCTTCCGGGTGGTAATGGCGAATGGATTCGATGTCGCCGCTGTCCGCCACCACGGTGGTGAACTGTTTCAATGCATCTAGCTGGTTCATCGCTTAACTCCTTGATTAGCAATAATGTGGGCAAACGAGTCGTGCCCTTTCCTGTTGAGTCGTGGCTCAACACAGTGCTACAGACGTTGCACGAAGAAAATGCGTTTTCTCTGATTGTGGCGCTGAAGGGCATCTGTCACGGAAGGGGGTGCCTGATCGGTTCAGCTACGTGTTTTGCCACCATTAAGGATAGCAGGCTGCGCCAAAGCCGCAGGCGAAGCCGTGGCAATCTGTGCCCTCGTTCTTTGAGCGCCTTCACCCTCTTTTGTGCCGCAGATTCCTATACTGGTGGTTCTTCAGCCGTGCCAAAGGATGCCAAATGGACGATCAACTCAAGCAAAGTGCGCTCGATTTCCACCAATATCCCACTCCCGGAAAAATTCAGGTTTCCCCCACCAAACCGCTGGCGACGCAGCGTGATTTAGCTCTGGCCTATTCGCCGGGTGTGGCGGCACCTTGCCTCGAGATTGCTGCCGATCCGCTGGCGGCGCACAAATACACCGCACGCGGCAATCTGGTGGCGGTGATTTC
Organism: Pantoea sp. ME81; assembly: GCF_903970985.1. Taxonomy (NCBI): domain Bacteria; kingdom Pseudomonadati; phylum Pseudomonadota; class Gammaproteobacteria; order Enterobacterales; family Erwiniaceae; genus Pantoea; species Pantoea sp. ME81. Next base: position 42,909 of record NZ_CAJCKS010000023.1, read on the forward strand.
GAACGGCACGGCAGTGCTCGGTCTCGGCAATATCGGTGCGCTGGCCGGTAAGCCGGTGATGGAAGGCAAAGGAGTATTGTTCAAGAAATTCGCCGGCATTGATGTGTTCGATATCGAAGTGGATGAGCTGGACCCGGATAAGTTGATTGAGGTGATCGCCGCGCTGGAGCCGACCTTTGGCGGCATCAACCTCGAAGATATCAAAGCGCCTGAGTGCTTTTACATTGAGCAGAAATTGCGTGAGCGCATGAAGATTCCGGTGTTTCACGATGATCAGCACGGGACCGCGATTATCTGTACTGCGGCGGTGCTAAACGGTTTGACCATCGTGAAAAAGGCCATCTCAGATGTGCGGCTGGTGGTGTCTGGCGCAGGCGCGTCGGCGATTGCCTGCCTGAATTTGCTGGTGGCGCTCGGCATGCAGAAGCACAACATTGTGGTGTGTGATTCCAAAGGGGTGATTTACCGCGATCGTGAACCCAATATGACGCCGACCAAAGCCGAGTACGCCATAGAAGATAAAGGCGCGCGTACGCTGGATGAGGTGATTGCCGGTGCGGACATCTTCCTCGGCTGCTCGGGTCCGAAAGCGATGACGCCAGAGATGGTGAAGAAAATGGCACCCAATCCACTCATTCTGGCGCTCGCCAATCCCGAACCGGAGATCATGCCGCCGCTGGCCAAAGAGGTACGGCCGGATGCGATTATCTGTACCGGACGTTCAGATTTCCCCAATCAGGTGAACAACGTGCTGTGTTTCCCGTTTATTTTCCGCGGGGCGCTGGATGTGGGTGCCACGGCAATTAACGAAGAGATGAAACTGGCGGCGGTGCATGCGATTGCGGCCTTAGCGCAGGCCGAGCAGAGCGATGTGGTGGCCTCCGCCTATGATGATCAGGATCTGAGTTTTGGACCGGAATATCTGATCCCGAAACCGTTTGATCCGCGTTTGATTGTGCAGATCGCGCCTGCTGTGGCGAAAGCGGCGATGGAGTCCGGCGTGGCGACGCGGCCCATCGCTGACTTTGATGCCTATCGCGAGCAGCTCACCGAATTTGTGTATAAAACCAACCTGTTTATGAAGCCGATTTTCTCGCAGGCACGCAAAGATCCGAAACGCGTGGTGATGGCCGAAGGGGAGGAGGTGCGCGTACTGCATGCGACGCAGGAGCTGGTATCACTGGGGCTGGCGAAGCCGATTCTGATTGGTCGTCCAAACGTGATTGCGATGCGTATTCAGAAGCAAGGATTAAAAATTGAAGCGGGTAAAGATTTTGAGATCGTCAACAACGAGTCCGACCCGCGCTTTAAAGAATACTGGAACGAGTATTACCAGATCATGAAACGGCGCGGTGTGACGCCGGAAACCGCCCAGCGTGCGGTGATCGGTAATCCAACCTTGATCGGTGCAATCATGGTACATCGTGGCGAAGCCGATGCGTTGATTTGCGGCACCATTGGCGATTACCGCGAGCATTACGATGTGGTGGAGAAGGTGTTTGGTTTCCGCGATGACGTGAAAGTCGCCGGGGCGATGAACGCACTGCTGCTGCCAAGCGGTAACACTTTTATTGCCGATACTTACGTGAATGAAGATCCCAGTGCGGAACAGCTGGCGGATATCACGCTGCTGGCGGCCGAAACAGTGCGTCGCTTTGGTATTGAACCGCGCGTGGCGCTGCTGTCGCACTCCAGCTTTGGCACGTCTAATGCGCCGGGGGCGCGTAAAATGCGCGAGGCGTTGGCGCTGATTCAAAGCCGTGCGCCGGAACTGGAGATCGACGGTGAGATGCACGGCGACGCGGCGTTGGTGGAGAGTATCCGCCGTGAACTGATGCCCGACAGTCCGCTGAAAGGCACGGCTAATTTGCTGATTATGCCGAACGTGGAAGCGGCGCGTATTAGTTATAACCTGTTACGTGTGTCGTGTTCGGAAGGCGTGACGGTGGGGCCGGTGTTGATGGGGATCAGCAAGCCGGTGCATGTATTGACGCGGATTGCATCGGTTCGGCGCATTGTGAATATGGTGGCGTTAGCGGTAGTGGAGGCGCAGACCGAGCCGTTGTGAGGTGATGACGTGGCTAAGGGCTAAAGGCCAGGAGGGTGTTGGTGCGGGCCTTAGCCCCTCTGCTGCTGCCGGGCAGTCCTCGCGCCGCTAACGCGGTGCCCTCGGCTTCCACGTCGTGCCGACGGACCGTTCGGGGATCGACCATCCCTGGTCGGCCCCGAACTGATCCACGCATCCCTGCGTGGATCTCCTGGCCCAACGTAAAAGCCTCAGCGCTGCGGATAGCCCTTGCAGCAGCAGAGGGGCTAAGGCCATCAACATTTGTGCCCTTTTTGGCAAAATGTGTGAGCGCTGTGAGTGGTATTTACCACATTTGCATCTAAAAGCCTCGATGGGCTGGAG